>JAQBRC010000039.1 GCA_028286705.1 Candidatus Nomurabacteria bacterium | reverse complement strand
GTGCATATAGATGCATTTTTCTAGCGGTTTGAATTTGTTCGCCTTCAAGGTTTTGAAAATGAGCAGCTTTGGGAACATACTTAAGGCATTTCTGCACGTTTATCTTCTCGGGACAATTGTCTGCTTGTTCATACCATTTTACCGCCTGAAAATAATCAGTGGTAGGTGGGACATAAATCTTTAGCAGTCTCTCAAGAGTCTTTTTGCCTTTGAAGTCAGCGTGTTTTGCCAATCGTTGCCGGCGTATTTCTGCAGGAGCATCAAGTGCTACAAGCACCAGTCGTACATTTTTCTTGCGGTTGCATACTTTTTTGATATGTATAAGTTCCCCCAAGCATAACACTGATTCTAATACGAAGAAGGTTCCTTCCTTGCTGTTCAGTATTTCTATAATAAGTGGGTTAATAATATCTTCAACTCCATTCTTCTTACGTTGCTTAGTGGCGAACTCTTCCAACTCTTCCTGATGTTCAGGAGGTAATACACGTATTTCCGTGTATTTTTTTATAAGGTAGTCCCTTACAGAATAATGCTTATAACCATACGCATGAACCAGCTGACGGGCAATGGTTCGAGCCCCGGCACCCTCGGTCTTGGTGATCACAAGGATGATAATTTGTCTTTCGTTCATTGTGTCGCGGTTTTGACCTTATTGTGAGGCCAAAGAAGGAAAACGTCAAAGTTGACAAAATGCCCGGGTACTATAAAGTTTCAAAAACTGTTTTTTATGAAAATTAACTATACGTTGCTCAAACAAGCGTTTGAGAAAGAACCAGCCATTGGTCTTATTGGACAGTCAGGTGCTGGCAAAGGATTAATGCAAAAGCTTATCATTGAAACATACAATGAATTATTCCCTAAAGGAAAAATATTTACTGTAGAGTCAGGGTTATTGCTTCGAGAAACCATTCCGAAGATGTCTAAATGGAATAGAGAGAAACTGAAAGATAGACAGCTTTCAGGAAAGCTGCAATCATGGCTTATCGCTACGGCTTTGTGGGTACATCGTATTCTTAAATCATATCGCGGTGGTCCGATACTCTTCGATGGTTCTCCAAGAAGTATTCCAGAGGTTGATGCCGTTGCTGAGCTGTATCATCGGTATGCCGGAAAGGAAATCATCGTGTTTGTACTCGATATCTCTGATGAATTGGCGATTAAGAGAATGAAAAAGCGCAATGATGAGCTTGCTCAGAAAGGGGAGAAGGTACGACAAGATACTATCGATCCTGAGGCTCTCAAAGCTAAACTAGCCTTTTATCACGAGAGCACCGTCCCTGCTCTTGATTTGCTAAAAACAAAGTTAGGATGCTATGTCTATCACATTGACGCTTCGTATCCGCCTGCTGTAGTGAAGAAAGCAATTTTTTCAGCACTAATAACATTTCATTCAAAATAATGTATGCCCCCTCTACGGGGGCATTTTTTTGTTTGACCATGCAGTCGGCATATGGTAGAAAGATAAAAACATTTAAAACCAGATAACTATGGATGTAAGTACTGAAAATGACGTTGTCACATTGGATTGTGATGCGCAGCGCACACGCGCAATTGAAGCCTACCGATTTATGGCACCCTTTGTGGGTTTGACCATAGGATTTGGTCAATTATTTAATGGGTTGCCCAAGGCACCTACTTCTGTAGAAAGCGCGTTGCATGATGCGCTTATTTATTTCTTCGTCCTAGAAGAAGATCTTGATACTGTCGTGACAGTGTTTAATGTCAGTCATG
Source organism: Candidatus Nomurabacteria bacterium (assembly GCA_028286705.1). GTDB lineage: Bacteria > Patescibacteriota > Minisyncoccia > Phycocordibacterales > UBA9973 > UBA4124. Next base: position 20,266 of record JAQBRC010000039.1, on the reverse strand, counting down.
AAAGGGTGCTAAACATTCTTAATGGGCACCAGGATCGGAAGGCCACCTCAACATACTATCGGATCTATGTGAGAAGGCTGGATGAAAACGCCTTCACTTTTTTTCCGAAACAGTACATAGAACCAAGGATGGTGACTGACCTGTCTATCGAAGCCGTGGCAGAACAGATTTACACCCTCCTTACTAAAAGGACGGGTGTCGGACGAGAGATCATTGCTTCAAACTCCCAAACAAAGAACGCAGTCCGCTGCAAGACTGTTTTGGTTAATCTTATTGATGCCTGTTTTGCAAATCTGAAGCCAAAAACAATAGCTCCATTTATCAATGGAGATCATTCAGGTGTATATTTCCATAGGAAATGCCACAAGAACTATCGTAACCCGTCTATACAGGGTGATCCGATAGTTCGAGACTACTGGCGGCTGTATGACTATACCCTTAAGCAACTGAAGGAAATGATGGAAGGCTAAACAAAAAGCACTCGCGAGAGTGCTTTTTCTATTTGTTGACTTTTCTGGCTAAAAAGGCAATATGGAGAAAAACGTGAACTATGGAATATTCGATATCGGTAATTAATGAGGACGGGAAGAACTACTTTCTGGTTCGTCATGGGAATATGAGGTTTTTGTTTCGACGGCTTAATGCCTCAAGTTTGATATCAAGTCCAGACAGTGACGAGATGGACAAATTTGAGGTTCGAAGGGACGAGGGGATTATCATTGCAGGGGAATGCTACAACTTGGAAGGAAAAATTCCTGTTTTTATCATCAACTACAGTGAAGTTGATTTCTATAATCCGCGACGGAACTGCTCAACCCCGCATGAAGACTTGTATGCTGAAGATTTTCTGCCTGATGACATGATTTTTTCCGAGGTGAATGCCCACGATGTTAAAGCCAAGGGTTTTGCTTCCACCATGTCATTCATGGAAAAAATGGATGAAAAGATGCAGTCCTTGAAAGCTGGTCTGTATCAGAGAAACATTGAGATGATTATCTCATCTCAGCAAACCTTTATCAGGAGAGTTGAAAATGATCAAGATGCTATAGGGTTAAAAACATTTATTGTCCCTCCGTATCTCTAGCTGCCTTATTTAAAATAAGGTAGCTTTTTTTTGTGGGTCATAGCCATTCTAGGATGGGGGATGGTACAGATCATAGGAAAGAAGTGGAATATTAAAAAAATATTGACTTTAATAAAATTAATGTTATGGTATATAAAATTAAAAAAATATGAAAACAGGAACTTTGAATTTACGGTGTCCGATTCTAACTACCATGACATTAAGTATTCCGTATGAAATAGACGATGATCCCGAAAGTACGGGACAAACAGATGAAATGTATACAAACGATTCACGATCCTTGCATATGCTTGGACAAAGTTTGCTTGCATATGTGTATTGGAAAGGCGACACAGTCACCGTTGAAAAACTTAAGCTGGGAGATTTGCGGGAACGCGGTGAAGAAAATTGGCATACTATTGGGCATTTTGGTTTTACCAATACTTCCTATGTATGGATTTCGCCGCAAGCCTTGCACTGTTTAGGCGAAGAAACAATTTTGAAAGATTTGCCAAGAGCAATTAAGAAGTTGGTGCAAGTTGCCTAAGAAGTTTATAAAATGCATTCTAATTATTTATTAGGTGCATTTTTTTTTGCGCGATACGTGTCCGGAATGGAGCATCCTGCAGGGGATAGTGAGGAAATGGAATGGGGTTTTTAGTGGTATAGAAAAAGCCCGACTCTGTGCGAATCGGGCAACGGGTTTTGTAAATTAAAACCCTCCAATTTTTCTTTTTCTGGCAAGAGACAGGAACCTACTTTTGAAGTCATCGCTTTGTGATGCGAAGGCACTACTCGAATGGAACATGTGCCACTCTCCCACGAGATTGTTCTGAAGCTTAGTTGCAATTTCCCATACATGGCTTGAATCGCCACTCTCAAGGATTTTTGATGCCATTTCTTCGAGGATTATCCTTGCATCAATTGTGGGGTTTTCAAGATATGTAATGATCTCTTCGGCAAGCTGTTTTTGTGCCATTGCCTCACCAGATTCTTTCTGGCTAGTGTGAATTCCATCTGACATGTTCTTTTTATTTTTTTAGGGTGAATTTAGTAGTAATCTATACTTTTTATAAATATAGTCAATTTGTGCGCGATACAGGAATCGAACCTGTGACCTCAGCAATGTCAATGCTGCGCTCTAACCATCTGAGCTAACCGCGCTTATTAATACGAGATAGTTTGACAAATAAAAGCATTTTAGGCAAACTGAAGAAAACGAACCTTATTATGGATATAACAGATCATACTCCGAATTCAGTTGATGTAGTATTTATTGAATATCACTTAAGCAAACTTCCTCGATGCCAAAGCCCGTTATCCCGCTATGCTAAAGAAGAGTCCGACAATATTTTGATTGCTGCCCCGCAAGGAATGGTGGAATCAATCATAAGGAAGGATGACTTGTATTTTGTAGAATATTGGACAGAGGAAGGCATTGGAGAAATGCTTAGGGACAAAGGATTTGAGATTCCTAATCTCAATTATTTTGCCAAGGCGTGCAAACTTTTGATTTGCGATACGTTGAAAGTGGTTGAAAAACCTTTTGTTATCTTTACCACATCACACGTCATCAAAACGCTGTGCCCTACACTTGAAGAAGAATTACCTAGGAAAGTACGCTGTGAGACCTATTATTTATCTGCTCCGTATGACAAATCCTACGTATGCTTTGATAGGGAAGGAATGATAGTTAGAAATTCACTCGACCCTCTGCTGAAAGACATCCTAAAAACTGTTTCCGTAGCCGCGCTTACTAGTTAATAAGCGCGGTTTACTTTTTCCAGTTTTTATTTATAATACTGGGACGTTTACAAGAAACGTTATTGGCCCCATCGTCTAACGGTTAGGACGCCGGCTTTTCAAGCCGTTAATCGGAGTTCGATTCTCCGTGGGGTCACAACACAAAATAGGATTAGTTACTAACCCTGTCCAAGGTACACTATAGGGTATTCAGAACTGCTATAATAAGCGAGTAACTAATATGAAATCAAAAAAATCTACATTACTTAGAATGGACAACGTCGGCATCGTGGTAGAGTCTCTCGATGAAGCTATTTCTTTTTTCACTGAACTCGGGCTCAAGCTTGAAGGGCGAGCCATGATCGAGGGAGAATGGGCTGGTCGTGTCACAGGACTGGGTGACCAGCAGGTTGAGGCTGCAATGATGGTCACTCCCGACGGACACAGCCGACTAGAGCTCTCGCGGTTTATCACTCCGGCCATAGTCGCTGACCATCGCAATGCTCCAGTGAATGCTCTGGGCTATCTGCGCGCCATGTTCACCGTAAGCGACATCCATGAGATGCTCGAGCGTCTTCAAAAGCACGGTGCAGAGCTAGTTGGTGAAGTGGTTCAATATGAGAACTCGTATCGGCTTTGTTACATTCGAGGCCCCGAGGGGCTTCTCATTGGACTGGCTGAGGAGCTAAAATAGTTTCCAGCAAGTATTTTGCATATTTGAATAAAAAATGCCCCTTCTAAGAAGGGGCATTTTGATACTCATTAGCAGTTCTCAATTTCGAGAATTAGTGCATTCGTACCTACTTTCAATAGATCAAGCCTTGCAGAAATCTTCTGGGAATAGGAGTTGAACTGAGAGAACTTCATAATCTGAGCGAGTTGAAACAGTTCAGACTGAAATGTCCGTAGTGCAGCAAGTTGTTGTTCTTTGTAGCGGTACAAAAGCTCATCTTTTTCAAGAGCATGAAAGTCAGCAATATCTTCTATGGGATTGCGTTGCTGCAGGAAGGAAAACTGCTTGTGCAGTTTTCTCATCCAGCGATAGGGAAATGACCAGTAGGAAATATGTAATGCAAGGAGTGCAGTTACAAAGATGCCGATAACGATGTATACAATGTTCATATGTTTGAGGTTTCCTTCAAAATACCCTTTTTGAAGGAAAAGTCAATGTTTGTTGACAGTATTGTATGGAACGTATATATTCAGGATAGAGAAGCCCATTTCCCCTAATCAACACTCGTCAGAACTATGTCATAACCATAGGTTGAGTGTTTCCATCATATATCCAATATATTATATTAAGCCCCTTCGTAAAGAAGGGGCTTTTTTATGTAAATTTTAGGGTTGCATGGTATAGTGGACTCATGAAATTTCTTGCTGCATTGAAGCGGATCGGAGGGTGGTTTATGAAGAAATGGGCGTTGCCACGTGTGGCAGTTATTCTGGTTTCCTTGTTCGCATTGATCGGATTGGTCTTCGCTGGGGTCTTTGTTGCTATGCAGTATGGACTGCTGAACGTTAAAGGTTCAAGTACTGCCCGCAATATATCATTAGGTGCAGTCCCTCAGACTGCTGTTACCAGCACCTGTGCTCCCGTGAAGGGAGTTGCTCCAAAGAGCTGTGACTGGTCTGATACTTCAGAATGGAGTGTGCTTCATAATGCATTAAAGAAGGACAGTGCCGTACTTGATACCGTATCAGGACAGACAGGCGTATCTGCTCGCATGATTGCATCTGCTGTTGTACCGGAACAGCTTCGATACTTTACCTCTAACCGCGAAAGCTTCAAGAAGTACTTTGAACCATTGAAGATTCTTTCTTCATTGTCTAAGTTCTCTTTGGGAGTATCTGGTATCAAGCAGGATACTGCTGTGCAGATTGAGCAGTATGCCAACAATCCTAATTCCCAGTTTTATCCAGGTTCCAAGATCGCCTCTCTGCTAGCGTATCCTGCTGGTGTAGATCACGACACAGAGCTCTACAATCGTCTGACAGACACTAAGAGCCACTACTACTCATATCTCTATACTGCAGTCTTTATCAAGGAGATTGAGGCGCAATGGCAGCGAGCTGGGTATGACGTAACGAATCGTCCTGATGTTACCGTCACCCTATTTAACATTGGCTTTGGTGTATCGCATCCGAATGCAAACCCTAGAGTTGCCGGTTCCATTATCACCCTCGGGGGCAAGGACTATACCTTTGGAGAACTTGGTGCCTTGTTCTATCAGTCTGGAGAACTCTTGGACGTTTTGCCGAGATAGTTGCTATAGATCAGTATGGTTATTGATACACCGACAATTAAGCAGGAAGTATTGGAAGAAATCGCAAAGCTGGCGAAAAGTCAGAAGAAGCGAGTGTATTTTGTGCAGTTTGGCACGGATGCAGCTAGTGCAAAGTTTGTGCAGATGAAGGTTGCTATGGCCAAGGACTTGGGCATTGAGGCTGATGTCGTACACAGTGCCGCCGCAGAAACTGCTGAAGCACTCTTAGTCTTAGCTGATGTTATCGAAAAGGAATACGACGGCATTGTCGTGCAATTGCCATTGCCTGCAACTATGGATACTGATCTTGTTATCGACAGTATTCCAACTGAAATGGATGTCGATATGTTAAGCGAGGATTCATTAGTGCACTATAGGAATGCAACGACTGAGCGTACCGCTCCAGTTGCTGCTGCCATACAGGAAATGCTCTGGCATCATAAGATCATACTGATAGGGAAGAAGATTGTTGTCTTGGGCAAAGGACGATTGGTTGGAGAACCAATCAGCATGCTGCTTGATCGTCAGGAACTTGAGTACAAGGTATTCGATGTTGATTCGAATGAGGAGGAGAAACTCGAAGCATTAAAGGAAGCTGATATTGTATTTTCTGGTATGGGTATGCCACATGCGATAACAGAGGATATGGTTAAGGAAGGTGTCGTGTTGATTGATGCAGGAACGAGCGAGCAAAAGGGCAAGTTGGTGGGGGATATTGATCCTAGCTGTTATGACAAAGCGCAGTGGTATACGCCAGTGCCCGGAGGTGTTGGACCATTAACTGTTGTCTGTCTTTTTAGAAATCTATTTTTGGAATAAAAAATTCCCCTATAGGGGAATTTTAAGTACTGTTACATCGCTTCCAGCTTTTCTAAGATTTTTGACTGCTTCTGTTTAATGAAATAAAAGATTACAAATAGCGCCATTAGGGCTATCATGGTATATGATTGAGTCGCATCTGGCTTACCTTCGGTCGGTGCCAAAATTTTGATTATAACCATGACAATTATTACCATAACGGCGATACATAGGTTTCGAGCTATTCTGCGATTTCTTATAGCAGAAAGTCTTGCTGAGGCGTTTACGTTAATTGGATTATTTTTCATTGTTTACAGTTTTTCATACCATACAACCTAACCTTGACTTTGGCAAGAGGAAGATTTTTCTATCTCGGATGGTGCGTTTCTTCCTGCTGCCTCGGAATCGGCAATCCTCGCAATACAGCACTGGTGCCCATGTTGTACTGTCTCTGCACAAAGAAATATCCTAGCTGCTTGTGTCGTCGGGCTGATGACTTGATCTGCAAGTCAAAGCAGAACTTTACATATCCACGCTTTGCAACTTCTCGTGCTGTTACCAGATCTTCTGAACAGAAGGTATGGTTAGTGTCATATCCATGCATGTCATCAAGCACCCATTTTTTTATGAAGGCATTGCCTCCGATAAGGAAGGCGCCATAGTGTCTTTTCTGTACATACCAGTTTCCTAGAGGCAATGTCACCCACTGCACTAAAAGACTGACATATCTAAATAACAAGTTTGCATCGTAATAGTCATAGGCGCCTCCCAAAGCAACAACATGCTCCTTCTGGAAATGCTTGGCAGCATTTGCCAGCCAGTTTTTTGAAGGGATGTTATCTGCATCCAGCTGAACGATAATGTCGCCCGTAGCGGCACTGAGGCCGCAATTGCGGGCATGCAGTATGCCCGGTGTTGGACAGTCGATCAGACGAACTTGAGGATTCGTGTTAATAAACTCCTGCACAACCTCCTTTGTGCTATCAGTTGAGTTGTTGTTTACAACAATAACCTCAAAGTTTGTATACGTTTGGGCAAGGACTGCTGCAAGGGACTTCTTGATCCAGTTAGCTTCATTAAGGGCAGGAATGACAATAGAGAATTTCATACTAGTGTTCAGCGTTAGTTTTCTTCGCTGCTCTATGTTGTACGAAGGCTCTTGTACCAAGGATGATGATAGTGACAGCAACGGCAATCAAAAGGATTTTCTCGACACCGCCACTAGTCTCAGCAACTCTCACCCAATACTTCCCGAAAATACTTCCTAGGGTAACGTAGCCGCCGGTCCATAGCAGTGCAGAGGAAATAACAGCTATATAAAACGGGCGTGGCTTAAGGCGGAACAATCCCGCTGCAACTGACGCGTATCCACGGACAAAGGGAAGAAGGCGTCCAACAAACACACCCCAGCCGCCATGGGTACGGACTCGCTCTCCTAGACGTTCTATCTTTTCTCTAGACAGGGGAATCCACTTCGGCTTCTTCTCAAATACGGTGTTGCCGAGGTGGTAGAAGACGAAATAGAGAATGCTAGTACCAATAATGTCTCCAAGGATTGCAGAGAAGAAGACTCCTGTGAAGGAAAGCGTTCCGGCATAGGCAAGAGATCCAGCAAAGAGCAGCACCAATTCATTGGCTACAGGATTGGGAATGCCAATTTCCTGAAGGAATACCAAGCCGAAGATGGCAAAGTATCCGTAGTGCGTAATGAATTGGACAAGGGAATCAGGCATGAATTATTGTTCTTTCTTGATCCAGATGTATAAATCCTCGATAGCTTTAACTGCATCGCCTGCGGCAATGTTGTTTTGATGATACAGACCGTTGGTGCAGTCACCCGCAGCCCAAATACCAAGGGTACTAGTGCGTTGGTTTTTTGGATCAACAACAACCTTCTTATGTTCATCGAGCGTTACCACTCCTTCGACAAGGTCAGTGTTAGGAATCTGACCGATTTCAACGAAGACTGCATTAACGGCTAGTTCTTCCGTTGTATCACTACCATTGTTTTTGTATGTTAGGCCTCCAACGAAATCTGAGCCAGTGATGCTAGTAAGGGTAACGTTGGTGAGTATGGTTGTATTAGGAAGTGCCTTCACTTTTTCAACAGTAATTGCGTCAGCACGGAATTCATTGCTGCGGTGCAGCAATGTAACATGAGAGGCATAGGCTGAGAGTTGTAATACTGCTTCAAGTGCGGCATTGCCTCCTCCAATGACTGAGACTGGCTGTCCGGTAAACAACGGTCCGTCACACGTTGCACAATACATAATACCTTTGTGCTCAAAGTCTGCAGCACCCGGTACTTCAAGGTGTCGGTGACGAGAACCAGTAGTAACAAGAATGCTTTTTGTTGTAACTGTTTCTTTTGCGGTAGTAACTGAAAAGCCTTCCTCAGTCTTTTCAACTGTAGTAACGCGCTGGCCCAGAGAAAGCTTCAGGGTATGTTCTGGAGTTGCATACGCTTCAATATGTTTCTTGAGATTGTTTGCCAGTTCGCTGCCCCCAATTTCGGGAGTACCGATCCAGTTAAAGATTGTGTCAGATACCGCTGATTGTCCGCCAATCTCTTCTGCCACAACAAGCGTAGTAAGACGCTTACGTGCTGCGTATACTGCAGCTGCGGCAGCAGCAGGGCCGCCCCCAATAATGACGAGATCATATGTATTCATGTGCTTATTATACTCTAGCGGTCAAGAAAAACGAAAAACTCCCACGCAGTACGTGGGAGTTTTCTTTTGGTCAAGACCTATTTCTTGTTTCTTCGGAGGAAGGCTGGAATTGCACCCCAGTCTTCTTCTTCATTTCCTTCAGGTTCGATCACCTCAGCTTCAGTTGCAGGACGGATGTCTGCCTTCTGAACCATTGGGCGAACTGGTTCGCGCTCAACTTGCTGCTGCAATGGAGCAGGAGCTGACTGTGCCTCGTTACGGTTGAATAGTTGTTGAGGTGTACTGCCAAAGAGGTTTTGCTTCTTTGTTGTGTCAGTAGGGAAGCCTGTTGCGATAACGGTAATCTTCATTTCGCCCTTTTTCATGCGGTCATCTACGATGGTACCGATGATAACGCGAGCATCCTTGTCGATAGATTCGGTGATAACCTTTGCAGAATCCTGGAATTCAGCCATGGTTAAGTCGTCGTTGGAAGAGATGGCGAAGAGTACGCCGCGAGCACCGTTGATTGAGATATCGAGAAGTGGAGAGTTGATCGCACTGATTGCTGCCTTTTCGGCACGGCCTTCGCCTGCAGCTGTACCTACGCCCATAAGCGCAGTACCAGCATCTGTAAGGACTGACTTCATGTCGGCGAAGTCGACGTTGATGATACCAGGAGAGGCAATAAGATCAGAGATACCTTCAACAGCCTGACGAAGTACTTCGTCACACTTTGCGAATGCATCCTTGAACGTAGTGTCTTTGCCAGCAATTGCTAGAAGACGGTCGTTAGGAATAACGATGATTGCATCAACTTCGCTTTCAAGTTCTTCGATACCGCGTTCAGCAATTTTCATGCGCTGATTGCCTTCGAAGAAGAATGGCTTAGTCACGACAGCTACCGTTAGGATACCCTGTTCCTTTGCAGCGCGAGCTACAACTGGAGCAGCTCCTGTACCAGTACCTCCTCCCATTCCGCAGGCGATGAATACCATGTCGGCACCCTTCACTGCATCCTGGATCTCAGCCTTGGTCTCTTCTGCTGCGCGCATACCCACTTCTGGGTTCATACCCGCACCAAGACCCTTGGTTAGGTTCTTGCCGAGATGAATTTTCTTCTCAGCTGAAGACTTGTGCAAGTCCTGCACGTCAGTATTCATAACGATAAATTCGACTGAACGGACACGTCCGCCAATCATGTGGTTTACGGCATTACTGCCTGATCCACCGACACCAATCACTTTGATTCGTGCCGCAGTTTCAATTTCTGGGGTTAATCTTGCCATATTTCACTCTCCCTTCCACGGGTTATTGCTATGGTGACAATAGTACCACACGGCTTTAAAAGGGCAATAAGCATTGACATTATATAGAAAAAGAGGTATCATTTGTTTAAACCATAAATAAAATAATTATGTGCACAGCCATACCTGTTAAAACTACTGGAGATCAGATCTTCGGAGGTCCACACCCAATAGAGTGCTTAACATCTGGAAGCACTAATAATAAAAATATTGATACGGTAAAAGAATTTTCAAAAGATATGAATGTACCTGAAGAAAATTTTTCCACTCCTACTAATGACACATACTATAATCCCGCTGGGAAAATAGTAAAAATGCCTCCTCGATAAAACGAGAAGGCATTTTTTATTTATGGAATGAGCTGCTTGAAGAATGACTTGATGGTATCGAGGATGCCGTCTCCATCGCTGCTTCCTCCGAACTTGAACGGGGTGCGTGCCGGAGATGACGATCCACCCTGCTGACCTTCTTCATTGCTTGCAGCGATTGCATAGGCAACGAGCAGTCTATTGTCCTTTACTGGACCCTTAGTTCCAGGCAGATCAACATGTGCAACCTTAACGGGAACTCTGAGCAAACTCTTTGCTACTGGTTCAACAAGCTGCATACGACTGCCTCCTCCGATAACGATGGCACCAGCTGGCAACAGGCCGCTGCGACCAATCTTTTTTAAATACTTATCAATTAGTTCAAAAATGTCTGAAAGGCGCGCCTCAATGATTTCATCGAGTTTTTTCTTTGGTGCGTGCTGGAATGATACAGTGCCAAGCTTGATACTTTCCGCTTCCTCAGGAGGAACACGAAGGCCAAGTGCAATGTCTTTGGTTATGTCGAGAGAACCAAGTCCGAATACAAAAAGGGAAGTCAGTGTGTTGTTTTCAAATACTGAAACAGAAACTGTTTCTGCTCCGATGTCGATGAGACAGCAACCGAAGTTTCGCTGCAGGTCAGTTAAAAGAAGTTTCTGTGTTGCGAGAGGGGTGGCAGTGAAGCCACTGATGCGGATGCCAAGGTCATGGGTAACTGCGAGCAGGTCATCAAGGTGCTGCTGGAAGCAGGTAACAAAGAGAGTCTTAACCTCAAGCTTGATGCCGTTGATTCCTTCAGGACGAGCAGGCAATTCCTTGCCGTCAACTTTGAAGAGAATGGGAAAGGCGTGAAGGATTGCCTTGTTCTTGAGGTCAATCTGGGTTTCTGAATCAGCGATAGCTTTTTCAATATCAAGCTTGCTGATAATGCCATCGGCACGAGATGCAATAGCATTGCCGATAGCGTATTCGCTGCCTATGCCAACACCGCCGATAGCGATAGCCGCTGTTTTGATCTTTGTTCCTAGTTCTTTCTCAACGTCTTGAATTGCATGGCGGAGACTAGCTGCCGCTTCGTCACGATTAATGATGTACCCATGGCGCATGCCCCGTGTTTCAACTGAACTGCTCGCTGCAATCTTTGGAAGCGAACCGCTGCCGTCATCAATACACGCTACGACGCGAGTCATAGAAGTACCGATATCAATGCCGATTCGTAGCTGTTGCTTCATGTGTTAGGTAAACAGTGCGAGTAAGTCCCGCTCCTTACGTTCCATTGTACTCCCATGTTCGTATCCTTTCAAATGCAGCATGCTGTGGATGACGATAAATGTCATATATTTGTCGTATGTCATGTCGAAATCTTTGTATTGTTTTCGAATTGCAGAACAACAAAGAATAATTTCTCCGCTTGTCTCAGAGAGAGGGAATGAGAGTGTGTTAGGAATGTAGTCCTTGTTGCGATGCGCGATGTTCAGCGCCTGCGCTTCAGCAGGTGCAACGAAGCGAATTGAGAGTTCATATTTCTTTCCGAGGATCTTTTCCTTGAGTGCCAAAAAAGGCACGCTTGGGAGCGTGCCTTTTGATGATACTGTCATTGTGTCAGTATCAAGTATCATAATTACATCTTTCCGAGCTTCTTTAGTTTTTCAACTTCTACGCGGCGAGCAAGACGCTTAACTTTCATGTTCTTTTCTGCAAGCTTGGATAGCGGACGGATAGCATAGCGCTCTCCCTTAACCTTCATAATGATTCCACTTTCCTGCATCTTGCGACTGAAACGACGAAGAACACCTAGGGCGTTTTCTGTTCCATTTCTTTTGATTTCTACGTTAGTCATTGGCATGGGAGTGATAATAACACGGGTTTTGAGATGATGCAATACATATATGAGGGGGAAAGCGTATGTATTGACTTTTATTATTAAATGTGTTTATATATGGCAAACAAAAAATCACATTCCCATACATTAAAAAAAGAGAAAATCATGAAGAAAGTTCTATTAGTAGCAGCAATGCTTGGTGTCGTTGTGCTTACGTCTTGTAGCAAGAAAAGCGATCCGACTCCAACCGTTACCGTACCCGTTGTGACAGTAACTGTCCGCAAGTTTATACCGGAACCCAAAGATCCATATACTGGTGCTGTGCCAATTGGCGCAAGGACCTATATGCTTTTGAAGGCACAGATAAGTGGCAATAACAATACTTTCAGTTACCTACCGGTATACACTAACCACGAAAACAGCGGACCATACGGCAAGGACGGCAATATATATTACAACCCTGTGCCGGTGCGCGACTCTTTACGCTTTGGTTCAAAAGTTTTTGCAAACAGTGCCGAGTTTCGTGGAAAGGTTAATACCCGTCTTACGGACAAAGGATATGTTGTGTTAGGGCTTTCAGCTGATGGCGGACCTGAGTATATCAATTACGAAATAATTGAGATTGGCCAGGCAACTTTTTAGGAAATCAAATGGTAATTTAAGACCGTCTCTAAATGAGATGGTCTTTTTTCTTTCTATAACCGCTCCGGATTCTCCTCAATCATATACGGGAAGTGCAGGGAAGTGAGAAACGATGCCAATGTCGGACCTTCCTCTTCGATATAGTTTGTTCCAGTCTTAACAATCCATGATACCAGTACTTTCATGCTGCCAACGCTGATGCGTCGTGCCGGCATCATGGTTGCTTCCATGTCTTCAAGAAATGATTGCATCTTTTCAACAACTGCCAGACGGTATCCTTCGGGTACCGTTAGGCTAATTTTTATAATACTGCCGTATGGCGGATAGCCAATTTCTTTGCGAAGCGTTAACTCGTCATGAATCAACGCATTGATCTTGTGTGTCTCTAGTTGTTTGATGAGAGGAAAGTCTGGCTGGCGAGTGAATAGCAATACGCCATCGACTGCTCGTTCATTGCATTCCATAACTAATCTCAATGTATTTTCAGTTGTATACAAAGAAGGAGTTGAGAGCAGGCGGTCAAAGAAGGGGAACAGTGTGTAGTTAATATTTTTGAGAAAGGGAAGCACTTTGATGGTGCCAATAACAATAGAGAACTTTTGCTTTTCGCTTTGACTGAGGAGAGTCTCGATAGTATTGCTGTCAGGGGTAAGGTCGTCATCAATTGTTGTTACCGCTTCAGATCCAACCAGTGCAGCAACTGCATCACGAATACTCTCTGTACCAATTGATACTGGAGTGATATTCCAACTTCCGCAGTATGCACAGGTATGTGTAGCCGGCAGTGTCGCTACACAATGCGTGCAGACGAAGTACCGCTCGTCGAGTCCTTCCGCATTGCGACGGTTTTTCAATACCATAGGCAAACCACAGACTTCGCAGATAACAATGGTGCCGCAGTCTGCACATCGTGACAGCGGAGCAACGCCCTTTCTGCTAGCGTATATATAGAGGCGCTTCTTCTTTGCTTCAGCGTGACGAATGATTTCAATAACCTCTGTTGGAAGTATTGTTCTATATGGTTCAACTGGAACAACGTGTAGCTTGTCGGGAATGAAGGTACGAGGCAGCATTGTTTTTTCCGTGCGCTCCAATGTCTCAAGACGAGGGATGGTATCGCCCCAACACAGTTGCACCTCTGCGGCCTTGGCAAACGCACCGAGGAATATACGAAGGTCAGTTTTGAAGCGATCGCTTGTCTTGTATAGAGAGTTGCTCTCGTCTTCAACGATAACAGTTCCGATATCGTGACGAGGCAATACGGCGTATCCTGGCGTTGCGAATATAATTAACGGTCTGTCACTTTGCTTAATCAGCGCAAATGCGCCACGCAAATTTTTTTTTGTTGTCTTGCTGTGTACAGTTACAACATGCTTGGGAATGCCTTTTTGCAAAATGGTTTTCCATTGCTCCAAGTTCTTTATTGTTGGCGCAATAAAGAGAATGCTTTTCTTTGCAGCAAATGATGTGCGAATGAGACGCTTGTAGAAATCAGTTCGATCCAGAGTCGTACCAACGACACTTTCTTCTTTGAACTGTTTTTTCATCTCAGTTTCTTCTGCCTGTATAATTATTTTTTCGGGAGAGACGTAGTCAAACAAGGTGCTTGGCATGACAGCGCCGGCAATAGCGCCGAGCGGAGTGAGAGTGCGTGCTGAGGTTTCAACAAGCCCTTCAATAACTGCTCCGAGCAAGGGAACATGTCCGACAACGGTGTGTATTTTCTTGAGAGCAAATGAAGCCTGCTTGATGGCAGTCTTGGCTTCAGAGAGGTTCTGGCATTCGGCGATGATGGCGTTTATTTTCTGCTTGCCCAACGGAACTGAGACAATAGTACCGCGGTCAAGAAGCTCGGCGCTATAGTAGCTGAGGGTGTCAAAGGGGATGCCTTTGCTGATTGGAATGACTGTTGCGATATACATCTTTTTAGCGCCTCCTTTACATCAGTGCTATCGCCACTATACTATAGTCATTCATATGTGGAAACTTCCTGGAAAAAAGAAGCTTGGTATTGACCTTGGTACAGCAAATACCCTGGTCTTTATGGCGGGCAGCGGTATCGTACTTAATGAGCCGACAGTGGTGGCGGTTAACCGTACAACCAAGACAATTGAGGCAATTGGCAATGATGCCAAGGAGATGCTGGGCAAGACTCCTGACTCTGTTTCCGTGCACCGTCCCATGCAGGACGGCGTGATTGCCAACTATACGGTGACGTATGCCATGCTGCATCACTTTATCAACAAGGCATTGGGGCGAGCCTCATTGTTCAAGCCTGACGTGCTTGTTTCTGTTCCTGTTGGAATTACCTCGACAGAACGACGTGCCGTTATCGAAGCAACAATGAAAGCCGGCGCGCGTACTGCCATTATTGTTAAGGAACCAATTCTTGCTGCTCTTGGCGCAGGTGTTGCTATCAACGAAGCACGAGGCTGTATGGTGATTGATATTGGCGGAGGAACGACAGACGTTGCAGTGATTTCATTGGGAGGCATCATTGCTTCTACTTCGGTGAAGTGTGCGGGCAACAAATTTGATCAGGCTATTATCGATTACATTCGCCATACCTATAACGTTGCCATTGGAGACCAGACTGCAGAAGAGATTAAGAAGACATTGTGTTCAGCATTGCCTGTTTCTCCTGATGTGACCGGGGAAGTGAAGGGGCGAGACATCGTCTCTGGTTTGCCAAAGACCCTTACTATCACCACCAACGAACTAGTGAAGGCAATTCAGTATGAACTTGAGATTATCATCAAGGCCATTAAGACCGTATTGGAAAACACTCCACCTGAACTCGCATCAGACATTATCGACTACGGTATCGTCATGACAGGAGGAACCTCTTCATTGGCACACCTTCCTGAACTGATTGAACAGCAGACAGGTGTAAAGGTTAGATTGGCTGATGATCCTCTTTACTGTGTTGTTAAGGGTACCGGCGTTCTACTAGGACACCTAGATGACTACCAGCGTTCCATATTATCGAAAAGGTAATACAATAGTTGTATGACTATTGATGACTTTGCAGCACTCGCCCCACAACAGGCATTTTTGCTGCAGGGAGCTGAAGATGACTTTGATACATTGATGGGCACTGCGTTAATACGCAACCCACTCACTAACGCACTTTCAGTCCCTCGCTTTACAACCGACCACGCTAAAAGCTTGGTGACCTTTATAAACGAGGGCATTGGCACAGAACGATACTTTATCATCTTCTTTTCCATATTTTCTCCCGATGCTGCCGAGATTCTTTTAAAGTCTTTGGAAGAACCAGATGCAGATACAAGAATTGTTTTAATGACACCATATCCGTACCTGGTTCCTGCGACGATTCGTTCTCGAACCATGTTGATTCATTCTGACCCAACAGTATTTGAGAAACAGGTATTGTCTCGCGATGTTGTGTTGGCACAGATTAAGGAAGAGTTTGCGAGTGATGCTGAAGATGACGCTGCAACGCGCAGAGCCAAGGCAGTACAGATGCTCGATATGCTGGAAGCGCATGTGCGCAGTACGCCCAAGAAAGCAGATATTATCTATAAAGCAAAGGATATGCTGTTTGCAGGAAATCTTCCGACGAAGTATGTGTTGGAATACGCTGCGAGTATGGTGTTATAAAAAATCACCCACTATGTGGGTGATTCGTTCTTACTCTTGTGTCAGTTCATGCTCCACATCATCCTTACTAAAAGGTGTGGCAACTTCTTTAAATTCTTTCAACGTCCCCTTAAATAGCAGCGCGTCAGTGACAACATATTCCCCATCTTGGTGCATTTTTTCTGCTAGAAGATGCAGACATACCTTTACTGGCAACTCATCAGAGTGAGTAATCGTGTGGCACTCCAGAAGCAAGGCCCGTACCGTTCCTTCTGGATCCTTTACGTAGTTTTCAGTGCTTGTATTCATATCCTCTATCAAAAGGAGATATTTCACCTCTTTGATGATAATAGTGATAGGTAGTTGGTTATCAAACGCATTAATTATTTCAGAAATATTTTTCGGCAAGCTTTCAATTTCAATTTTCTCCATATTCTTTTTTTCGTACTGTATCCGTTTTGCTTTTAAATGGCAAGCCATAATTGACATCGGTATGCTTTTGCCATAATCTGAAGAAAACAGATTCTTAAACCTTTAAATTCTTTCACAATGAAGAAATCCCTTACCATTCCGCGTCTTTTAGTCGCAATCGCAGTTCTTTTGGTGCTAGGCGCCTTTAAGATTTATTCCAACGCAACAGAAGTTCCTATTACTTACAATGAAAAGGGTAAGCTGTATGACTTTACCCTCAAGATTAACGTTACCGATTCGCTTGATTTGATTAACTACGAAAACGTGAAAACCGATAGCATAATCATAGTAGTCCTTGCCAGGCGGAAGCATGGCAACCGTGCCCATAAGTCTGTTCAGTGGCTTATGGCTGATTCACACTACACTCCTGATGCCTCGTTTGCAGTTATCAAAACGTATGAAGCCAAGATTGTGGGAATAAAGGAACATCCTCATTAAGAAAGCTTTTAGTCCTTAAGCCGCTCATAGAGCGGCTTTTTGTATGATATACTCAAATCCTATGTACGATTTAAACCCTTTCAAACAAGAAGCGAAGCAGGCACAGGAATGGCTTGCCAAAGAATATTCTCAGATTCATACGGGGCGTGCTGCTCCAGCACTGCTTGATGGCGTTAACGTTGAAGCATACGGCTCGTTTCAGCCGCTGAAGAACGTTGCGACAACGACTATTGAAGACCCTAAGACACTTCGGATCTCTCCATGGGACAAGGGTCAGATCAAGGATATTGAACGCGCACTGTATGCTGCAGACCTTAACTTCTCCATTGTTGTTGATGACAGCGGTATTCGCGTTATCATCCCAGCCCTTACTACAGAGACTCGCCAGAAGCTTGCCAAGAGTGCCAAGGAACGTCTTGAAGACGCTCGTATTACCATCCGCAAGGCGCGCGAAGCTGCACTTAGCACATTCAAGGATTTGAAATTGCCAGAAGACGCTATGCGCAATGCCAAGGAGGATGTGCAGAAGCTAGTGGATGCTGCAAATAGCGATCTTGAAGCGCTGTACGATAAAAAGGAATCAGAAATCCTTAACTAACGCTTATGACTATCATTATCTTCATCATCGTTCTGCTCGTGACTGTTATCGTGCACGAATGGGGACATTTCTTTATTGCTCGCAAGAGCGGCATGACTGTTGAAGAGTTTGGCTTTGGCATTCCGCCACGATTGTTCTCATGGAAGAAAGGGGAGACGTTGTATACAATCAACCTTCTTCCGATTGGAGGGTTTGTGAAGATTGCAGGAGAGAACGGTATTGATGGCAGTGCTCCTGTTGAGAAGCAGTTTGAATCAAAGCCGTGGTATTTGAAGAGTGCCGTATTGGTTGCCGGAGTTGTCTGCAATATCTTGCTCGCCATCTTCTTGTTTACTGCTGCTTACACCATTGGCATGCCTGTTGCTACTGATACTGGCACGCCGACTATTGTCAGTGTTGTACAAGGATCACCATCTGAAGATGCCGGACTGACAGTTGGCGATACTATTACCAGTGTTTCTGTTGCAGGCAAGACCCTTGCTGAGCCAGTGTCGACTGATGACGTGCATACTGCGGTGATGAATAGTGACGGTCCAGTAACGGTGACCTATATACACTTCGGCAAGACAAGCACTGTCGACATTGTTCCAAGTGGCAAAGGCACTTCTCGTATCATTGGACTAGCTATCGAACCAGTATCAAATCAGCGATTGCCCTTGCCTAAGGCATTTATTGCTGCGGCACAGCAGACCTATTCAGTTGGTACACAGATCTTTGCTACACTCGGCAGCTTGATTGCTGGAATCTTTCATCATAACGATACTGCCAAGAGCTTGGTGGGTCCTGTAGGACTTGCTCATGAAGTCGGCAGTGCAGCAAGCATTGGCTTTACGTACCTCCTAGCCTTTACCGCCATGATTTCAGTTAACTTGGCTGTAATCAACATTATGCCATTTCCAGCACTAGACGGGGGACGGTTGGTAGTGGTATTGCTTGAGGCAATTACCCGTCGCAAGTTCTCTCAAAATACCGTTGGGATTATTCATGCTGCAGGATTTATCCTGCTATTGGGTCTCATGGTCTTTCTAACTGTCGGAGACGTCCGTCGTCTGTTCTAGCGGTGGGGACTACTCTTGACAAAAGATTGACATTTTTTTTATCCATGATAAAGTATTAGTTATATTACTTATAAAACCAGAGACACACATGGCAACTATTAGCTTCAAACCAAAACAAGTCACCAAGCGCCTGCTTTCAAATCTGCAGGACCGTGCACATGACATTATCGTGAACCGCTACGGACTGGAAGACTCTGCTGATTCAAAGACCCTTGAAGCAATCGGAAAGAAATACGGTATCACTCGTGAACGCGTTCGTCAGATTGAAAACGCGGCTCTTGCTGCGATCCGAAAGAGCGATACATTCAAGGCAGAAACTAAAGTGTTTGGTGAGCTTAAGTCCCTTGTTGAAGCTATGGGCAGCATGGTGCATGAAGATGACTTCCTTTCCTACGTGTCTAAGGATAAGGCGGTACAGAACCATATCCGTTTTTATATGGTACTCGGCGAAGAATTCGACAAGATGAAGGAAGACGATAATTTCCAGACTCGTTGGACTGTTGATCAGGAATTGTCAGAAGTTATTCATGATGCATTGCACAAGGTATACAAGAGTCTTGATGACAAGGAACTGTTGAGCGAAGATGACCTTGTTATTCGTTTCCTAGAAGAACTGAAAGGCGTTGCCTCTCAGTACAAAAATGAAGAGGTTGCTCGACGTTGGTTGAACATCTCAAAGAAGATCGGCAAGAACCCGCTAGGCGAATGGGGTCCTTCAGAATCTCAGAACATCAAGACTCGCGGTATCAAGGACTATGCATTCCTTATGATGCGCAAGCACGGCTCTCCTATGCACTTCCGTGAAGTGGCTAAGGCTATTGTTGATACATTCGGTCGCAAGACACATGTTGCAACAACACACAATGAACTTATCAAGGACCCTCGCTTCGTGCTTGTTGGTCGCGGATACTATGCGCTCTCTGAATGGGGATACAAGCCAGGCGTTGTTCGCGATGTTATCAAGGAAATCCTTGTTAAGGAAGGTCCTCTTACAAAAGAAGACGTTGTTGACCGCGTACTCAAGGAACGTTTCCTAAAGAAAAATACTATTCTCGTTAATCTGCAAAATGCTAAGTATTTTACTAAGCTAGATAACGGTACCTATACCGTTGCAAAGAAATAGCCTATGGCTGATGCTCCTAGTGCAGGTGGCGGAGGAGGCTGGAGTGCAGTAGAGGTTATTGTTGCACTTGTGCTTGGCATCGGACTTATTACGACGCTGACTGGAGGTACCATTAAGCCTATTTTCGATACACCAGATACTGCCAAGAAGAGCAGTACCATCAAGACTCCTACAGCCACAGGCTGCAACATTGTTGTCAGTCGTCCAAAGACAAAAGAAAATATTAACAATGCGGTGACAGTCAGCGGAAGTTTTCCTGAGTGCATTACCCCTTCCTCTATTCCTGAAACTATCAATGCACAGGTTGTTGATAGCAAGGGCAATCCGCTCTCTCTTTATACAGCCCTTCCTGTTTCCAAGGGGTTCTTTGGCTTAGG
>JAQBRC010000031.1 GCA_028286705.1 Candidatus Nomurabacteria bacterium | reverse complement strand
GACCGCAAGATCCTTTCGGACATTGCATTCTCTCAGCCTGCAACATTCAAGCGACTCGTTGATAAGGTTAAGTAAACAAAAAACCTCCCAATTGGGAGGTTTTTTGTTTCTTCATTTTTTCTTGAAGGCACTAGGGTACACTTCCCTATCATGAGAATCAATATATACATTGATGGGAATAATTTGTACCAATCTGCAAAAGGATTAGGGTTTGAAATTGACTATAAAAAGTTCAGTGGTTGGCTTAGGCAAAAACATAGACCCAGTAGTATATTCTTATTCATAGGTTTTTTACCTGAAAGGGTAAAATTTTACCAATATCTTAAAGAGTGCGGATTTACCTTAGTGTTTAAGGAAACCATTTCTGTAAGTGGAACAATCAAGGGTAACTGCGATGCTGAATTGGTACTGAAAGCAGTTTCTGATTTTTATACAAAATCTTTTGATAGCGTAGTACTTATAAGCGGAGACGGTGATTTCGGCTGCCTTGTTGAATTCTTGCAACTAAATAATGCATTAGAACAAGTATGGGCTCCTGATAAAAACAAGTGCTCTGTTTTGTTGAAAAATAAAACAGTGAATGTAGCTTTTCTTAACAGACAGTATCCTAAATTTTCTAAATAAGACGCAAAAAATCCCCCATGTAGGGGGTTTTGCATTAGAGCCCGCCGATGCAGACGCATCTGCATAAGGTTCTCTAACATGGTGATAAATACAGTATATAGCAACGCTATAAATCGTCAACTATGCTACACTACATGCATAAGTGGCCTAGGCCTCCGAGATTCCCCCTTGAAAAAGGGGGTTTCGATTTTTAGACTAGAAAATCATTGAAGTTATTAATTGATGAAGACCTCAATGCTTCCTCTTTTGACATTCCTACAAAAGGTATCTCAAAAATATGACCTGTCTTTTTCTCAACAGCATAAGCTTCCCCTGCCCCATTAGAACCAAATAGAAAAAAATTTGGAGCATACTCATTAACTTTATACTCTTCATTCAAGATAAACATTTTATCTATAGCCCATATATCAACATAGGAGTCATTTATCCAAATAGAAGCTCCGTTCTGTTTTTTAAAGAAATCAATAAAACCTTCGGGTAACTTAAAATTTACATTCTTCAGGAATAATTCGATCTCCTTTTCAGTTGCAGGATTATTTCCTTCAATCTTAATCATTATTCAATCGTCAGCACTTCAGGATACCCATCTTCCTTAATCAACACCGTATGTTCAAAGTGTGCTGATCGTGAGTTATCAATAGTCTTCAATGTATACCCATCCTTCATCTGAACAACCTCTTCTGCACCTCTGGTGATCATGGGTTCGATGGCAATAACCATACCCGGTACCAACTTGGCACCCTTCCCTTTCTTGCCATAGTTGGGAATGTACGGATCCTCGTGAATCGCCCGCCCTACACCGTGCCCTGACAGCCCTCGAACAATACCGAGATTGTATGGCTTCACAAACATCTCGATAGCATTCCCTATGTCCCCCACAGTCGCTCCAGGCTTGATAGCAGCGATGCCTTCATCTAGTGCGGACTTGGTGATGGAAAGCAATTGCTTGTCCTTAGCAGCGATTGTACCGACAGGTACGGTGATGGCATGGTCAAGGAACACTCCTTCGTAATTAAGACCAAGATCGAGGGCAATGGTGTCCCCCTCCTTCAAGATCTTGCCCCCCGGAATACCATGAACAACCTCAGCGTTGACGGAGGTGATAAGGCTGGCAGGATAGGGACGATCTGCACCGTCTGGCTTGTAGTTTAAAAATGCTGGAGTGCAGCCGGCTTCGATGATGAGCTTGTGTGCAAAGTCATTAAGAGAGGCAGTGGTAACTCCTGGCTTAACCTCCCTAGACACCTGCTGCAAAATACGAGCAAGTATGGGACCTCCTTTTTTCAATCGTGCTATTTCGCTGTCTGTTTTTATAATTATCATATTTTTTACCACATTGCTGCAGCTGGGGTATATATTGCGTAACTTTTTTCCGCAGGATTAGAGGGTCGCTGCAGACCCGCAGGAACGGTGCCTTCAACAGACTCAAAGACGAGGAACATATAATCTACGCCATCCGACTTGTATACATAGCAGGCTCTATTATCTGGCTTTGGGTCAAGGGGCAATGTTGGAATATAGGTTGGGGCAAGATTGGGAATATATCCGTTTGCACCTGTTATATTATGAGACCCGAACGTTGAACAGTTCCCCCACCACAGTCGACCATTAGAAGGATATGCCCCACCATTATCGTTTGCATACAGCTCAAGCGCGGTACGAATAGAATTAATATCTTGTATACGCTGGGCGTCACGAGCCTTTGCCCGCGCTGTGTTTAGAGATGCCAATATAACAGAAGCCAGAATACCGATAATCGCAATCACTACAAGGAGCTCGATGAGAGTGAAGCCCTTATTCTGTTTTTTCTGAAACATTGTCATTAGTTGCAACTCAGCGTCTTAACGCTGGTTATATTAACACCCACAGTATTGGTTGCGGCATTGCCGCAGTCAGCATAGATGCTTTCAATACAGTAATAAAAAGTACTGCCGCCGTTAGGTGGTCGCAAGGTGATTCGAACAGTACCATAATTAGCGCCGCCGTACCTTGCATCCCAGTTCTCCCAGTCTTAGTTCCATCCAGGACCCGGAGGGACGGGCCCTAATGACATTGCGAGACCTGGATTAGTTCCCTGTCCAACATCAGGAGGATAGTTGCCGGTGTCGTTGACGCTGATTTCAGCAGCAGCCGCAATCTGTCGCATCTGCGAAATGACATTCGCATAGCGCCCCTTGTCACGAGCAGTATTGAGCGACGCAAGAATAACAGAAGCCAAAATGCCGATGATTGCGATAACGACGAGCAGCTCTATAAGTGTGAAGCCATTTTTTTTCATATAACTATATTCCAATACTCGCACAAACGTCTCTGTGCACATCCTCAATATGCTGCTCCCCGTTTATCTCATGGAACCGCACCAATGGACTTTCCTTGAGCAATTCCATACTCGGCTCTACACTAGCATGAAACCACGCAATACGACCAGCAATACGCTCATCGGTGTCATCAGCACGAGCTCTTCCCTTTAAATGATTCGTAGACCATTCGTCAGACACATTCAAATAAAGAATGTTGATGGTCCAGCCATAGAACTCAGCGGCAGATAGTAAAAGAGGAACCTCAGCCGGTACCCGAGGAGTGCCGTCGATAAAGACGGTTGTATTGCCGTCATAGTTCTCAATCAATAGGTGAGACCAGATATGAATGGCAAGAAATGGCGGAGGAAGGATACCCTTGGACATTAACTCTCTAGTTAATGTAGCAGTATGGGTATTGCCGGCAATAAGCTCTCTGAACTTCTCTCCTGTTTCCAGAAAGAAGAACTTGGTATTAGCATTGTCTTTGAGCAAACGTTCCTTGAGCAGGGCTACCTGGGTGCCTTTTCCGGCTCCAGATTGGCCAATAAAGAGATATACGGGATTCATAGCTACATTGTATCAAATAATAAAAATACCTCCATCTGGAGGCATTTTTAGCGTATCTAGATCTCGGTCATTTCTACCTGAGCATCAACCTTTCGAACGAGGTCAATGATAACTGAAACAGCAATCAAGAGAGATGTACCGCCGATAGCGAAAGCAGTAATTCCTGTGGTACTGCGGACGATCAGAGGAAGAACTGCGATAACACCAAGGAAGAGTGAGCCAACCAATGTGATGCGAGTAACGACTGCACCGATGTGGTTGTTAGTCTGTTCCCCAGGACGGATACCGTTGATGAACGCTCCGTTCTTCTGAAGATTTTCAGAAATCTGCAGAGGATCGAAGGTAACTGCAGTATAGAAGTATGTAAAGAATACAACCAAAAGGAAATATACTGCTGAATACCACCATGTACTCGCAAGGAAAGTCGCAAGGAAAGTTGAGATAGACACCAAGAATGCGTGACTAGAGTTCTGGAACAGGCTGATGAAGAACTGAGGGAACAATAGGAATGAAGATGCGAAGATGATTGGAATAACGCCAGCCTGAGTCAAGCGAAGAGGAAGGTATGTATCGTCTCCTCCGAATGTACGGATACCGCGCACCTGACGTGCATAGGTAATCTTGATCGGACGTTCCGCTTCGTAAATGTATACGGTACCGGCGATAACAAGCAAACCGATTGCAAGGTAGAGCAATACGATAGGAAGCTCATCGATAGTGAAGGTAAAGAGGAACTGAGAGATAGTTGAAGGAAGCTGCGCAAGGATACCCGCAAGGATAATCATTGAAGTTCCGTTTCCAACACCGAATTCAGTAATCAGTTCGCCAATCCACATCAACAAGATTGATCCGGCAGTAATGATAACAATATTAAAAAGTAGTGTCGGCAGTGACAGTGCACCGATAGCGCCCTGAGACTGAAGATACTTGATGAATGCAAAGCCCTGCAATACTGCAATTGGCACAGCAAGCAAACGAGTGTACTGGTTGAACTGGCGACGGCCAGCTTCCCCGCTCTCCTGCATCAGTTCCTTCATTGAAGGAATCATCATGCCAATAAGCTGCATGATGATAGATGCAGTAATGAATGGACTAACGCCAAGCATCACGATAGAGAATGTTGAAAGTCCACCACCAGATACAGCGTTAAACAAACTAAGGAACTGGTTGTTAGTGAATGCCTGAGTAAGAGAAGTTGTATCAACCCCTGGAACAGGGATAGTTGCAAGGAATCGGAATACAGCAAGCATTGCTATAACAAAAAGCACTCTGTTGCGGATAGCAGGATCAACGAACATCATTTTAAGCTTTTTGAAGAATGTATTCATGAGATTTTGTGTGTATTAGTTAACCTTTCCGCCTGCTGCTTCGATCTTTGTCTTAGCTGCTGGAGATACTTCACAATCGAAGATTTGTACTGCGTGAGTGATTTCCCCGCCAGCGAGTACCTTGATTGCAGGGAGCTTTCCGCCAGTGCGACGGATCAAGCCTAGTTCAAACAGTGCAGAAGCATTGACTGAAGCACCTGCAGAGAACGCATTTGCGATCATTCCTACGTTAACAACGGTAGGCTTGATACGGAATGCCTTGTTCATGTTCTTTCCGCGTCCGCGAAGCTTAGGCAGCTTCTTGATACGATCACGAAGTTCTGGGCGCTTCTTGTTACCGGCACGAGATGCCTGACCCTTAGTACCGCGACCTGAAGTCTTCCCGCGCTTTGAACCGCGACCGACTGTCTTTGCTTTCTTGTTTTCTGTTGTTCGTTTTAGTAATTCCATAGGAGTGTTTATTTAGCTTCTACCTTAGTTTCAGCAGGCTTTTCTTCTACTGCGCCTTCAGGCTTTGGAGCTCCGAATACGTGCTTAGTACCAATAGTTGATAGTGCCTTCATAGTAGCGCGAGCAGTATTAAGCTTGTTCTTGCTACCTGAGATAATCTTTGAAGAGATATCCTTAAGTCCACTGATAACAGCGATTTCACGAATTGCTGCACCTGCAACAAGTCCCTTACCGTGGTTTGGGAAGATGATAACCTTTGATGAAGTGTGCTTTCCAGCAACGTCATAGGGAATAGAGTGCTTGTCAGTCATCTTGATCTTGATAGCGTTCTTCTTGGCATCCTTCAACGCCTTAGCAATAGCAAGCGCAGTGTCGTTACCCTTACCGGTACCAAGTCCTACTACTCCCTTCTTGTCACCAATGATCATTGAAACAGCGAAGCTCATGCGACGTCCTCCTGCAACCACGCGAGTAACTCGGCGGATATCAAGAATCTTCTGCTCAACATCCTTTGGACGGTCAGCAAATGACTTGTTGTCGCGACGTGGACGGCGATCGCCTCCCTGTCCTCCAGCACCGCCTGTTGAACGGTTGTTAGAGTATGGTCGTGGTGTAGTTGTTGGTGTTGTTGTAGTCATAATTAAAATTCAAGTCCTCCTTCGCGAGCTGCATCAGCAAATGCCTTGATGCGTCCAGCGTATTTGAAACCGTTACGGTCAAACACAGCCTTAGTTATGCCCTTAGCCTTTGCAGCAGCGGCCAAAGCCTTGCCTGCAGCAATTGCGCCTTCCATCTTTGTACCCTTTGCCTTCATGTCAGTAGATGCAGCAATAGTTACTGCATTAACGTCATCGATAAGCTGCGCATACATGTAGCTGTTTGAACGAAATACTGAAAGACGTGGACGAACGTCTGTTCCTGAGATAGTAGCACGGATTTTGCGCTTGATGCGAAGTTTCTTTTGTAGTGGTGTTTGTTTTGACATATATTAACTCGTTATGCGCTCTTCTTACCTGCCTTGCGACGTACTACTTCTGTATCGTAGTGGAAGCCCTTACCCTTGTATGGTTCTGGCTTTTTCATTGCGCGTACAGATGAAGCGAACTGACCAACTGATTCCTTGTTGATACCAGTCATGGTCACCACGTTCTTTTCAGCAGTAACAGCAATTCCTTCTGGGATAGTAACGATAACAGGGTGAGAGAAACCAAGTGCTAAGTGCAATTCAGTTCCCTTTACTTCACTCTTAAATCCAACTCCTTCAAGAATCAACTTCTTTACGTATGGAGTGTTTACACCGGCGATCATGTTCTTCACGTGTGAAGCATATGTTCCCCAGATTGCGCGAGCAAAAGGATCGTTGCCCTTCTGTGCGAATGTTACCAAACCATCAGCGATGTTGATTGTTACTACATCCTTGAACGGCTTTTCTAGAGTGCCCAAAGGTCCTTTAACGCGCATGATTCCATCAGCGTATGTTACTTCAGTATTTGCTGGGATTACCAGTTGTTGTTTTCCTACTCGGCTCATATAATTTTTACCACATTGTGAATAATACTTCTCCGCCGACCTGTTCCTTGCGTGCCTGCTTGTCACTCAAGATTCCTTTTGGAGTTGATAATACGGTAATACCGTGACCGTTCTTGATAGGACGGATTTCCTTTACGCCAGTATACATACGGCGAGACTGCTTAGACATACGCTTTACATCGTGAATCTTTGAAGTTCCGTCTGCAGCGTATGCAAGGTCGATTTCAAGAACTGAAATGTTGTTCTTTTCAGTCTTCTTTGAAGCGTTAGTAATAAAGCCCTGTTCTTTTAGGCACTGAGCGATAGCGTATTTAAGCTTTGAAAAAGGAATAACAATAGTTTCCTTCGAAACCATTGAGGCATTTTTCATTGAGATTAACATGTTTGAAATAGGATCCATATAATTTTTTTAGATTACCAAGAAGATTTACGAATGCCCGGGATCATTCCTTCGTTAGCTAATTCACGGAAACAGATACGACATAGTCCGAAATCACGCATGTAGCCATGACGACGTCCGCAGCGGAAGCAGCGGTTTACCTGACGAGTACTAAATTTAGGCGTCTTTTTTGAACGCGCTATGGTTGATGTTTTTGCCATAATTGATTGGTATTCTTGAGAATATCTCGTACTAGTTTCTTTATTGAGCATTGTTGCCAAACAAAGAGAAAACTACGGATTGATCAAGAACTCACGTATCCTATCAAATAAGAGGCGTTTGGTCAAGAGAGACCGATGGGGGCATAAAAAATACCGTGTCGACGTCTGTCGAACACGGTATGTGTTTACTATGCAATGGCATGATTCCCCGTATCAATTACGGCAATCACCTTATCGCCCGGAATGATAAAATTGGGAGGAGCTATTACTTTAATGCCCCGTATCCTTTCAGCTTTCCAGATGAAGCAGAATCCTTTTCCAAGTTTCCACCCCCACTCTGCCTTGAACTGCCAGCCAAGCCTGCTGATAGTGGCACCAAGACCTCCTTCAGGGATTACTGTATCTACAGGAAGATTGTATTCCTCGCATTTTTTCAGTATGTCCACAACATCAGGCGCTAGCGGCTTGGAACTGATAGGCACAGTGTGCCATGAAGGATCCTCATCGGAAGCACCTTTGTTTGAATTGCCCGGAAGCATCAGCTTTACGTAAAACCGCCTGATAGTATCGGGTAGGTAATTGTAAACAAAATCAAAAAACATAGGAGCTAGCAGCATGACAAAGATGACAAAAGCTCCGAGGCAGTAGTCAGAAATGATGCTCCTGAAATCCTTAATGGTTTGATTAGCTTTCAGGTATACATCTGGATCAACGGGCGAATGGCTATCGTGCTGATCAATAATTGATATATTGGCCATATATTCCTCGTTATTAGATACCGAGATTTCAACGGTCATGTACGTACCAGCAATTAAGATAAATAGCGAGACTGCCAGCAAGAACCACGCAAAAGGGGTTAGAGAGGCCCATCTCTTTATACCAAATGAATCCTTTAATCCAGCTTTATAGACAGAAACTTTTCCCTCTGTCAGGCCGGTTAAGACAAAGTTGTTTTGGGTAAGCACTTGCATAGGGGTGAGGTGACTATCAAAAGGCACAAATCCTACTAAAGGAATCTGTTTCTTTTTACAAAATACACTAACAGCCTGCGATGCTTGTACATACTCATCGTATTTAACAAGATCTACTCCTACGTATTCTGAAACATCTTCCACCTTGCACTGCAAATCACCAATGGACACAATCTTCGTCCTGACTGCTACTTGGTCCTGTAAAGCCTTTTCTCCATCATTGATGGAAGCCAAGCCTGAATTCACTATCTCTAGTGAGGTGCCCCCCGAAAGGGTCATTGATTTATCTTCCATTTTTTATCGATTTAAGGTTTTTTAAAGAAAAAATAAGTTTTTTATAAAATACTACTTTTTCACCAAAAAGTCAATAGCAAAGCAGTTGCTGTTTCTAAAACAAAAAGACTCCCCTGTGGGGAGTCTTTTTGTTATTTCTTAAAAGGAATACCGAGATGTTCGAAGAATGCAATTGCTTCTTCTTTGTTCTTGGCAGTTGAAACCATAGTGATGGCTAGGCCGAAGACATCGCGTAGGTCTTCATCAGCAGCTTCAGGGAAGATAGTGTGTTCCTTGATACCGAGAGTGAGGTTGCCCATACTGTCTACGGCTTTCTTGTCTAGACCACGGAAGTCCTTGGTACGAGGAAGAGCGATGTGAATCAGCTTGTCCATGAAGTTCAACATGCGAGTGCCACGAAGAGTAACAGTTACGCCAACTGGATCCCCTTCACGAATCTTGAAGCTAGCAACAGACTGCTTGGCAACGCGAAGAGAAGTCTTCTGTCCAGTAATCTTGGCTAGGCGGTCAGACACAGTGTTGTTCTTCTCACGGTCCTTCTTCATTCCTGATCCAGTACCACTTGAAACAACGATCTTTACCAGCTTAGGAGCAGCAAGCTTGTTCTTGTATTCAAACTGCTTAAGCGCTTCATGAGTATTTTTTAGTTTTGCTTTTGTTAATTCCATAGTATTTATTTAATGTCTTGGCCACTTTTCTTAGCAAAGCGAACGTTCTTGCCGTCAACTGACTTCTTGCCAATACGAGTACCCTTGCCTGTCTTTGAGTCAATCAGCATCACATTTGAAATGTGCATTGCTGCTTCCTTTTCGATAGTGGTTCCCTTCTCAGTTGATGAGCGAGGCTTAACATGACGCTTAGTCTTGTTAACACCGTCAACGATAACACGATCGGTGATCTTGTTTACGCTCATGATCTTGCCTGACTGACCCTTGGTCTTGCCTGCGATTACTATTACATTGTCTCCTTTTTTTAGTTTCATAGTATTTAAATTTAAATAACCTCAGGGGCTAGAGAGATAATTTTCTGGTATCCACGTTCAGCAAGTTCTCGAGGAATCGGACCGAAGATACGACCAGCCTTAGGTTCCTTCTTTGTCTTTTCAACGATAACAACAGCGTTGTCATCAAAACGGATGTATGAACCATCCTTGCGGCGGAATGCGTTAGTTGTGCGAACAACTACACCGTATACAACGTCTTTCTTCTTGATCGCCTTACGAGGAGATGCTTCCTTAACTGAAAGCACTACCAAGTCACCGATACCTGCGTAACGACGACGTGAACCACCAAGTACCTTGAAGATAGTACCCTTTACACCTCCGGCGTTGTCAGTGATTTTAACTTTTGATCCTGCTTGTAACATATAAAACTCTTATTTAACGATTGCGAAATGCTTATCTTTTGAAATAGGGCGTGTTTCGACAATTGATACCTTATCACCTACCTGTGCTTCGTTGTTCTCGTCATGCGCTTTGAACTTCTTTGTAATCTTGAAGTACTTCTTGTACTTTGAGTGCTTAACAAAACGAGTAACCGCAACAACAGCCGTCTTGTCCATCTTGTTGGACAATACTGTTCCCTTGAGGGTCTTCTTTGATTGTGTTGTTTCGGTTGTCATAATAGAGTTTGTATATTACTTATTTTTTACGTTTTGTCGAGCGGTATTACGCGCGTTCGATAATGCGAGTCTTTACTGGTAGTTTTGTGCCTGCCTTGCGAAGTGCTTCGCGAGCAACTACGGCGTCAACGCCGTCTACTTCGAAGATAATGCGGCCTGGAAGGATTTCAACGTGATATCCCTGCAATTCACCCTTACCCTTACCCATCGGCTGCTGTGCGGCCTTTTCGGTAAATGGGCGGTCAGGGAAGATACGGATCCACATGCGGCCAACCTTTGTTAGGTGACGAGATGCTGCCTTACGAGCTGCTTCGATCTGGTTTGAGGTAACGCGACCCATTGATTCGGTCTTTAGTGCGTAAGAACCGAACGAGATAGTAGTTCCGCGTGTTTCAACACGGTCACCCATCTTTGTTCGCTTCTTTTGCCACTTTCGGTATTTAACTTTTTTAGGGAATAACATATGCTAACTCTTATTTCTTCTGATCGAAGACCTGACCCTTGTAAATCCACACCTTGATACCGATACCACCGTATGCAAGACGAGCTGTCTCGCGAGCGTAGTCGATGTCAGCACGGAATGTCTGAAGTGGAACTGATCCACGCTTCAATACTTCTGAACGAGAGATTTCAGCGCCGCCTAGACGTCCGCCAACATAGAACTTTGCCCCCTGTACTCCGCGAACAGCCATAACCTTTTCAATCAATAGCTTCATAACGCGACGGTATGGAAGGCGCTTTTCAAGACCTTCAGCAATCATGAATGCAACAATCTTTGCATCTCCGTCTGGAGCTGACACTTCAGCGATTTCTAGCTTGATGTCGTCAGTAACTGAAAGCTTTGCACGCTTTAGCTGCTTTTCAAGGTCAGTCTTAAGCTTAGTAGCACCTTCACCACTACGGCCAATAACCATACCTGGACGAGATGTGCGGATAATCACACGGATCAATTTCTGACCACGTTCAATATCAACGCTTGAAACGTAATAGCCACGTAGACGCTTGTCTAGGTATTCACGAATAGTTACGTCAACATGAAGGTTGTTTACGTAATTCTTGTCTGTAGCGAACCAGCGTGATTTCCAATCACGAAGGATAACTAGACGGTGGGCATAAGGATGGACAACTTTAGACATATAATTATTTCTTAGGGTTCTTAGCTACTTCTGCTAGTACAACATCAACGTGGCTAGTACGCTTGTTGATTGGCTTTGCTACGCCCATGGCACGAGGCATTGAACGCTTGATAACAAATCCTTTGTTTACTTCGATGTTCTTGATAACAAGATTTTCGATTGATGCGCCAAGGTTAACCGCATTTGCAGCAGCACTCTTGATAAGCTTCTGGATAGCTTCAGCAGCACGCTTAGGCATGTATGAGAGAACAACGTCAGCGTCGCTAACATACTTCCCTTTTACAGCTTCTGTAACTAGGCGAACCTTACGTGGTGATTGACGATAATTTGAGAGTGATGCTTTCATGATAGGTATTATTTCTTCTTAGTGTCGCTAGTTGCTTTTGCAGACTTAGCAGCAGTGATTTCAGCTTCTTTTTTCTTCTGGTCGATATCCTTCTGCATCTTACCACCGTGACGTGTGAACTTACGAGTTAGAGAGAATTCTCCAAGACGATGTCCAACCATGTCTTCAGTAACAAGCACTTCAATGTGCTGCTTGCCGTTGTGCACGCCGAAAGTGAAGCCAACCATTTCTGGGGCGATCTGACTAGCACGTGACCAGGTCTTGATAACACCTGCTGAAAGAGGCTGTTTGCCTTCGATTTTTTTAAGTAGTTTTGGGTCGATATAAGGACCTTTTGAGAGTGATCGTGTCATAAAAAGAAGCTCGATTTGAGCTCCACTATCTTATCAGATTACAGCTCAATGTCAAATTATATCTTTATCTTACAAATAAAAGGATTTTCGGGATAAAGATGATGCATCCTATAAGTGCTGCTCCGAGTACCGAAATGAGTACCGCTCCAGCGGCCACGTCCTTCGTGTCACGAGCATAGGGGTGGTAATGAGGACTAGTGAGGTCAATATCGATCTCAATGGCCGTGTTGAAGGACTCAGAGACCAATACAGCGGTTGTAGCCAAGATGAGCACTGTCCATTCAGTAGGAGCAATGTGCAAAACAATGCCCAATGTAGTAACAATAGCAGCCAATACCAGCTGAATCCAGAAGTTATGCTGGGTTTTAAGGATAATACCCATACCCCGTATGGCATATCGGAAGCTTCTGCCCCTAGCTACAATTGAAAATCGTTTCTTTTCCGAAATATGCTTGGGAATGTGTTCCATATGGCGATAGTATAGCAAATTAAAAAGTCCCCGCAGGACTTTTAACAATTTAGTCTTTTATTCATTGTATACTAATCCCTATGGGAACCAGTACACCAAAAAGATTGGCACATCTAAAGAAGTTGGTAAAGATTTATGTTGGACTTGAACGAGGAAGCCTTATCAACAAGCATCTTGAGCTTCTTCGGATCTGCACTATTCAAAACTCAGTGCATCCAGAGCATCCTCATGATATGGTCAGAGTATATATTTCTCGAAAAGCATTGAAACATTTTGTAGAAAGTAGATCATATGAGCTTCGGATACGTCATACGTCTGAACAAATAATAGAAAATATTTGTTTTGCACTTGATTCAATTCAGGAAACAATTACAAATTTTGACAGATACGAACTAGAACGACCAGAAGCAAAACATTTTTATACAAAAGATTATTCTGTTCTAGGAAGACCCCAGCTTCGTATTGTACTTGAGTATACAGATGATAAGCTGGAAATCGTGTCTATTCATTTTAGGGAAAGAAAAGGCAAATAAAAACGCCACCTTGCGGTGGTGTTTTTATTTAGCTCGGAGCGACGGCAGACCGAAGTCATTTCGCTCATTAGTACATCGTTTTATAGATGTCCGCAGCAAGCCGATATAATTTTCTGACGTCGAGCTGAATAGATAATAGCATTATTGACATTCATAGTCAAATATTGTGCGATTAAAATCTTTGAAGCCTTGCTGTGCTAAATTAGCAAAAAAGCACCCATTGGGTGCTTTTTTGTTTTATCGAACTCCGTTCTTGCGACGAGTGATAACGTTCTTGTTTGAGTACTTCTTCGGAGTACGTGTACGTACACCGTATGCCTGCTTACCGTGACGAGTCTTAGGTCCACGACGTAGACCGATACCCTGGCGGCCTTCACCACCTCCGTGTGGGTGGTCAACCGGGTTCATGGCTGTACCACGAACAGTAGGGCGAATACCGAGCCATCGTGAACGTCCAGCCTTACCGTACTTAACGAGCTTGTGTTCGTCGTTTGACGCAACACCGATAGTTGCCCAACACAGGTCCTGTACGCGACGGATTTCTGTTGAAGGCATCTTCAACTGAGTGTATCCATCATTCTGCGCAACGATCTGAGCGAATGTTCCTGCACTACGCACGATCTTTGCACCAGCTTCTGGCTTAAGTTCGATGTTGTATACAAATGTACCAGAAGGGATGTTCTTCAAAGGAAGACGGTTACCTATTTCGATCGGAGCATTTTCAGAAACGATGAACTTGTGTCCAACAGTTACGTTCTTAGGGAGAACAACGTATCGCTTTTCACCGTCAGCGTATACTGCGATACCAATGAATGCTGTTCGGTTTGGATCGTATTCAACTGAAGCGATCTTTGCTGGAATGTCTTTCTTGTTGTAGATAAAGTCTACCAAGCGGTATGCGCGCTTGTTACCACCTCCCTTGTGAGTTGCAGTGATGCGGCCAGTGTTGTTACGTCCACCAGACTTCTTAGCACCTACAGTCAATGACTTAAGCGGCTTGCTTGCAGTAAGTACCTTACGGTAATCGATAGTAACAGTATTTCGACGTGATTTAGTTGTTGGTTTGTATGTTTTCATTGCCATATAATAACTCTTAAATTATGTCGATCGTAGTTCCCTTTGGAAGGAATACGTACGCTTTCTTAGTGGTGTTACTAAAGCCAAGGCGACCGCGGCGGAAGAAACTCTTACGCATTACGTTCACAGTGTTTACCTTTACAGGTACCTTGTTGTACTTAGCCTTAAACGCCTTCGCGATTTCTGACTTAGTTGCTCCTACTGCTACGTCGAACAAGTAGATGCTGTACTGAGCATTGTTTGCAGCCTTTTCAGTGATAAGCGCGCGGCCTAGTACTGATGGGATTACCTTTTCTTCAGTTGTTGTCTTTTTTGTAGCCATATAATTATTTTAGTTTAGCCTCAAGCATAGGCACTACTGTTGCAGGGTCGACAACCACTACATTGTGGAACGGCATTGCTACCAATGGGTTCAAGCCGTTTACTGTTACTACAGTAACACCTGAAAGGTTAGCAAAGCTCTTCTCGATAACATCGTTAGGTTCTGGAAGTACTAGAAGCATTGTTGTTGGCTTCTTTGATCCAAGCTTTTCAAAGCCCTTGATTCCAGCAAGTGTTGCAAGAGTTGCATTAGCATCCTTAGTCTTCATGCCACCAAATGACATTGAGTCGATAAACAGGATTGAGCTGTCAGCGTATTTCTGTGAGAGTACAGTGAAGAGAGCCTTTACGCGCATCTTCTTGTTGATCTTCTGTGAATAGTCCTTGTCGTTACGAGGACCGAAAGTTACACCTCCACCTGTCCAGATAGGAGAACGATTTGAACCGTGACGAGCACGTCCTGTACCTTTCTGCTTCCATGGCTTCTTACCACCACCGGACACTTCACTACGATCCTTAGTGTGGGCTGTACCTGCACGCTTGTTAGCCTGCATTCCAACTACCACCTGGTGAACCAAGTCAGCGTTCCATGATAGACCGAATACCTTTTCTGGAAGAGCAATAGTGCCTGCACTAGCAGCCTTCTGGTTGTAGATTGAAGCAGTTAGGTTAACTGCAGCTACTTCCTTCTTCTTTAGAGGTGCCTTACGAGCGATTGTCTTTTGTTTTGTTGCTGTTGTTGTCATATATAAAACTCTTAACCGACAATGCTAATAACGGTACCGCGACGACCTGGTACTGCTCCACTAATATAGATCAGGTTGTTTTCTGCATCTACTGCAACGACCTTAAGGCCCTTAACAGTTACAGTGTCGCTACCCATACGTCCCGCCATACGCATACCCTTAGGCACGTGTGTACGTAGACCGCCACCAATAGATCCTGGTTCGCGTTCTGAGTGCTTCTGACCGTGAGTACGAGGTCCTCCCTTAAAGTTATATCGCTTAACAACACCTTGGAAACCCTTACCCTTAGATGTACCAGATACAGTAACTGAATCGCCTTTTTCAAAAGTCTCAACTGTTAGCGTGTCTCCGATAGCTGCTTCTGGAGCTCCTTCTGTACGGAATTCCTGAACTTCCTTGTATCCCTTGCCAGCAAACTGACCCAACTGAGCCTTGTTTACGCGAGATTCCTTCTGTTCGAGAGTACCAACCTGAACAGCTGTGTAGCCGTCACGTTCTACTGTCTTGATACCAGTTACTATGTTAGGCATAGCCTTAACGATAGTGACAGGTGCCACTTTGCCGCTCTCGTCAAAGAGTTGCGTCATATTTACTTTTGTTCCTACTATATATTTCATATTGTTTTGTGTGTTCTTGGCAGCTAGCTTTCGCCGAACCGACATTGGACCACTTAATTAACAAGTCCACCGATTATACATGAGATTGCATTTTGTGCAACATTCGGGTACTGTGCACCAAAATAAAGCCCTTTTTATTATGAACGACACCTTTAAGAACTTTCCCCTACCATTAGGCGAAACCATTTCAAGCTTCTTTCACAGAGAACTGCCAGATGACACTTTTGATCAAAATTACAGGCTTTTTATGAAAATATTGGGCTGTTCCTTTGATCTCCCTCTTTCTTCAACTAAAGAGATTGAGCCAGACTATAGGGCAATGATAGGTTTGAGCATTTTGGAACTAGGGCAAGCCTGCCACCAGACCTGCAGCAAGTTTGCTTCTTGGTACCCGGAAGTTGAGCAATATTTTGGCTTTGCCAATGAGCACAACCAGAAGACAGGAGAATATGTTGGCACCTTCTGCCACAGCTTTCTTGTTTCAAAAGAAACTGGCAACCTATACGATCCTCAGTTTGAGTATCTATACGTTGAACGATTTCCTAACCTGGCTAAAAACTATTACGGCGTAAGATTGCCGACAGCCTTAGTTGTATCCCTTGAAGATATAATGAAGGAACAGGTAGTAAACATCAGCGGATATATCAAGAACAATGTCTTTGATTCTCGTGAAAAAACCTTGAAATTTATTGATTCTATTAAGAGCTATGATTCATAGCTCTTTTTTATACTCAAAAATTGACAGTACCCCGTGTTTGCAATAAACTAAACAAGTAAACAATTTTTGGGAATACCCACGATCCCGAAAGGGAAAAGTTTTATGAGTAAAGGCGGAGAAATCCGTTTTTTACTTTTCTTATATACTAACTTCGATTTGACTCTTTAGTTGCCACTGGTATACTAATTGAGTATCCCCAATGGAAAAGATCGCCCTATAAGGTTCCGTCCTTATGGGGCCTTTTCTTTTGATATTCCAGTTTTTGCTGCAGATCATTCATGAATCGCAAGTAGTGTCGAATTTCTCTTAATCGTAACAATGCTGAATATTTATGCTTATTAGGAATCAATACGGTGACGAGCTTTTGAAGGCCAATGAGGTACTGAACCAGGCAATAAAAATCTCCGTCTCCAGAAACAATAACTGCTTTATCAAAATTATTAATTTCAATCATTGTCTGTAGTACCAATTCCGCATCACAATTTCCCTTTGTATAACCGTCTTTAGATTTAATGGCAGGCTTAAATACTAAAACATAGCCTGCTTTTTCCAGAAAATCATACAGCCCCTTATTCTCTTCAACATAGCCGATAAACAAAAAAGCTTTGTTTATTTGATACTTTTCTCTTAAATACTTCCTGAATTTTGCAAAGTCTAATATCCATCCTGAAACCCTAACATTCAGGTTAAGATTCTGACTATCTATAAAGGCATAATTGTTTTGCGAAACATACATTCCTATACCATACCAAAGGTCGATAAATTCCAGATAAAGAAACCAAAAAGAACCCCTTTCGGGGTTCTTTCTGCGATTGACTGTTACATCATCTTCACATCGATATCAACACCAGAGGGCATTGAGAGATTTGTGAGAGATTCGATAACCTTCGGAGAAGGGTTCTCGATATCAATGAGTCTCTTGTGCACGCGCATTTCAAACTGTTCACGAGAGTTCTTGTAGATGAACGGTGAACGGTTCACGGTGTACTTTTTGATCTCAGTTGGAAGAGGGATTGGTCCACGTACCACTGCGTCGTAACGAGTAGCGGTATCAATGATCTGCTTTACGGACGCGTCGAGAATCTTGTTCTCGTATGCGCGTACGCGAATGCGGAGCATTGACTGGACTTCGTCCTTCTTTGCTGTTGCTTTCTTAGTTGTTTTTGTTGTTGTTGCCATATCTTTTTGTCTAAAGAACCTTGTCTAAATATCTCTAGTGATTACGCAATAACTTTTGTAACAACACCTGCGCCGACAGTTCGTCCTCCTTCACGGATAGCGAAGCGCATTTGGTCTTCAACAGCTACAGGTACTACGAGCTTAACAGTGATTTTCACTGTGTCGCCTGGCATAACCATTTCTGTTCCTGCAGGAAGTGACACTTCACCAGTAACGTCAGTTGTACGGATGTAGAACTGAGGCTTGTATCCGTTGATGAAAGGAGTGTGACGTCCGCCTTCTTCTTTCTTCAATACGTAGATTTCACCTTCGAATTCTGTGTGAGGCTTAACTGAACCTGCCTTTGCTAGAACCTGTCCACGAGTAAGGTCTTCTTTCTTAACACCGCGAAGCAAGATACCTGCGTTGTCGCCAGCCTGACCTTCCTGAAGGTTCTTGTTGAACATTTCAATACCAGTAACAGTAGTTGTTGCTGTATCCTTGATACCAACAATTTCAATACTTTCACCAACCTTAACGATACCGCGTTCGATACGGCCAGTTACCACTGTACCGCGACCTTCAATAGAGAAGATGTCTTCGATAGGCATAAGGAAAGGCTTGTCGATATCACGCTCTGGAAGTGGGAAGTAAGTATCAAGAGCGTTTGTAAGCTCAAGAATCTTCTGAGCCCATGGATCTTCGATAGTAGTAGCTTCAAGACCCTTTAGGGCTGAACCACGGATTACAGGACACTGAGTGTCAAAGCCCTGCTTTCCAAGGATTTCACGAATTTCTTCTTCAACGAGTTCGATCATGTCCTGATCGTCCACCATGTCACACTTGTTCAAAAATACAATGATTTTTGGCACACCAACCTGCTTTGCAAGAAGGATGTGTTCACGAGTCTGAGGCATAGCACCATCAGTAGCTGCAACAACGAGTACTGCACCGTCCATCTGAGCGGCACCAGTAATCATGTTCTTGATGTAGTCGGCGTGACCTGGAGCATCAATGTGAGCGTAGTGACGAGCAGCTGTAGAGTACTCGTTGTGGGAAATGTTGATAGTAATACCACGCGCCTTTTCTTCAGGTGCAGAGTCGATTTCACCAACACCTTTAATTTTAACTGTCTGTCCAGACATCTGGAGGACATGGAGGATAGCCGCAGTAAGAGTAGTCTTTCCATGGTCAACGTGACCAATGGTACCTACGTTTACGTGTGGCTTTGAGCGATCAAATTCAGCAGTAGCCATAATAATATAGTTTAATTTAGATAATAATTTACAAACAAAAACAACGCAAAATTGCGATTGTGACTTATCATAGCTCCTTTTAGCTTCATTTGTCAACCATTCTTCCCTCTCTGACATCTCGACAGTACACTATATATTGACAATTCTTACTTAAATTGTAATATCAAGAAAAACATAAATTATTGAATATGGCAAAAACAACTAAGGACTGTGAGAAAAACTCAGTCCCTCTTATGGAATATCTGCGATCTAGACCAACATCAGAAACATTGGCGTATGCGGTACGCGTATCATTTTGGGAAAATAAAATGATGGATGTAAACACTACCATTGAAATGATTCTTAGCCTTAAAGAACCAGAAATTGCTGAAATTATTAATCATTACAGCAAAAAGAAAGACAGGGATAAGGATACAAAGAAACTCAAGGAAATACAAAATACCTTGAAAGGATATGGTTTAACCAAAAAAGATGGTCCCTTCATGGAAATTGGAACCCTGCTTATTTCTTCTAAACAGGAGTTAATTGAAGAGCTCGTTACTTACAAAGCCTTTTCAAAAGAAGATGCCGAAACTGCTGTTGCGTTAGGCATACGCGCTGAATGGTTTTCATTCGAGTAAAATAACAAAGCAAAAGCCCCACACAAAGTGTGGGGCTTTTTTCATGCTTAATTATTTTCGAGATTCCGCGATCGTCGCAGCAACGTTTGCTGGAACAATATCGTATCGAGCGAACTCCATCACGAAGCTTGCGCGTCCCTCAGTCATTGAGCGAAGGTTGGTCATGTATCCGAACATTTCAGAGAGAGGTACGATTGCCTTCACCGCCTGGTTAAGACCACGAGTCTCCATACCTTCGATAAGGCCACGGCGAGATGACAATGATCCAGTTACGTCACCCATGAATTTGTCAGGGGTAACAACTTCAACAGCCATCATCGGTTCAAGGATAACAGGCTTTGCAGCGCGAGCTGCTTCCTGGATAGCCATTGAAGCGGCGATCTTGAAGGCCATTTCGTTTGAGTCAACTTCGTGGTATGAACCGTCGTACAGTTCAACAGAAACGTTTTCCATCTTGAAACCTGCAACGATACCGCGGTCTAGTCCTTCCTTCAGACCTTTTTCAACTGGTGGGATGTATTCTGCAGGAATTGCTCCACCCTTGATAGTGTTGATGAATTCGAATGTTCCGATACGCTTTACGTTCTTTGGTAGATCCTTTACGTCAACTGACTGATCAAGCGGCTTGATCTTAATCTTCACGTGACCATAGTTACCCTTACCACCAGACTGCTTGATGTACTTCCCTTCAGCCTGTGCTTCCCCAGTAATGGTTTCGCGGTACGCAACCTGCGGCTTGCCTACGTTTGCTTCAACATTGAACTCACGCTTCATACGGTCAACGATAATTTCAAGGTGCAGTTCTCCCATACCCGCAATAATTGTTTCCTCTGTTTCAGGATCAGTTGAAACACGGAATGTTGGGTCTTCGTCTGAAAGACGACTAAGAGCAAGACCCATCTTTTCCTGGTCGGCCTTAGTCTTAGGCTCGATACGCAAGTTAATCACTGGTTCTGGGAACGTGATACGGTCAAGGGTAATAGGGTGAGTTTCGTCAGTAAGGGTGTCAGAAGTCTTTGTATCCTTAAGACCTACAGCAGCTGCAATGTCTCCAGCGAATACCTTCTTCACTTCCTCACGCTGGTCGGCCTGCATACGCACGATACGGCTTAGACGTTCTTTGTTTCCAGTACGAGGGTTGTAGATATATGAACCTGCTTCAATGGTACCTGAGTACACGCGGAAGAACACAAGCTGTCCAACGAATGGGTCAGACATAGACTTAAAGGCCAATGCACTAAACGGTTCCTTGTCATCAGCAGCACGAAGTACTGGCTCGTCAGTGTTAAGGTCTAGGCCTGATACAGGCTTAATGTCAGTAGGGGCAGGAAGGTAGTCAACAACAGCGTCGAGTACCAACTGTACTCCCTTGTTCTTCAATGCAGAACCTGCGTATACGGGAAAGATTTCGTTAGCAATAACTGCCTTACGCAATAGCTTCTTCAATACTTCTAGCGTTGGTTCCTTGCCTTCAAGGTAGTCGTTCATGATTGCCTCATCGTTTTCAACGATGCGTTCTAGCAATTCTGCACGATACTTGGTGGCGTCAGCCATCATGTTTTCAGGAATATCCTTTTCGATAACCTTGCTGCCCATGTCGCCTTCGAAATAGTAGGCCTTCATCTTTAGAAGATCAACAACACCTTCGTGGTTTTCTTCTAGTCCGATAGGAAGCTGAGCACGAACTGCCTTCTTTGAAAGACGGTCCTGAATAGGTTTGTATGAGTGTTCAATTGAAGCACCGGTACGATCAAGCTTGTTCACAAAACAGATACGAGGAACATTGGCTTCGTCAGCATAACGCCAGTTAGTTTCTGACTGAGGTTCTACGCCGGCAACACCGTCGAATACCACAACGGCACCGTCGAGCACGCGAAGTGAGCGCTTCACTTCAACAGTGAAGTCGATGTGACCTGGAGTGTCGATAATGTTAAAGCGGAACTGCTTAGTCTTGTCGCCAGGTGCGTATGTTGGGATCCAAGTACAAGTAACGGCAGCGGCAGTAATAGTGATACCGCGCTCTCGTTCCTGTTCCATCCAGTCAGTTGTAGTTTCACCTTCGTGAACCTCACCGATCTTGTGACTCATACCTGTATAAAATAGTACACGCTCTGAAGTGGTAGTCTTACCAGCATCAATGTGGGCGATGATACCGAAGTTTCGTACTTTTTCGATTGGGAATTCTCGTTCCATAATAATATATCTGTTTTGTTTTATGCTTAATTAATATAACCGCCGACGGGCGGAAAGGTGCGTATACTATAGAGCTAAAGGTTAGTTTTTGCAATACAGCAAAAGGGAAGAAAAAAGGCCCCATCAGCATGCCGTGCTGATGAGACCCAAATATAATAATAACCTAAGTATATCCTATACCTCTCTTGAGATTTGTCAAAAAAAGAGGCTCCGCTGCATATGCTGCGAAACCCCTATCAGGAAGACCTTATTCAACAATCTTATCTAACAGTCTACACCTAACTGTAAATAATAAAAGCCCCCGCACACTCGCTGCTTGGGGGCTTTCAACCTAAACCTTATCACATAAGAGCTATAAAGAACTCCTATTTGTCTATATAATACACTCTTATAAATATTTGTCAAGCAACAAAAATCCCCTCTTTCGAGGGTGTTTTGTTAGAAGTTTCCGAGATGGGCGAATGCCTTGTTGGATTCTGCCATTTTGTGAGTATCCTTTTTCTTCTTCACTGCGTTACCTTCGTTCTTGTTAGCAAGAGACAGTTCGTCTGCCAAAGCGACAGCTGTTTTAACTCCCTTACGAGAGCGAGTTGCATCGATGATCCATCGGATTGCAAGGGCATTGCGGCGTTCTGGACGAACTTCGCGAGGTACCTGGTAGTTTGCACCACCAACACGACGTGAACGAACCTCAACAAGAGGAGCGGCATTCTTAAGGGCGTTTTCAAACAGTTCTAGAGGATCTTCAACACTTTCCTTTTCCTTGATGATAGCAAGGGCACTATACACGATAGTACGCGCAGTGTTTTTCTTGCCATCCTGCATGATAGAGTTGATGAACTTTTCTAGTCCTTTTGAGCCGTACTTAATGTCCGGCTTCACCATATTTCGATTTGTTACTTTTCTTCGCATATAAATTGACTATTTCTTTGCTGCCTTAGGGCGCTTAGTTCCATACAATGAGCGACTCTTACGACGCTTTTCGATACCCTGTGTGTCGAGACGTCCACGAACAACGTGATAACGTACACCGATAAGGTCTTTAACACGACCACCGCGGATCATAACCACTGAGTGTTCCTGAAGATTGTGTCCTTCACCTGGAATGTACGCAGTTACTTCATAGCCGTTAGTTAAACGAATACGAGCAATCTTACGAACCGCAGAGTTAGGCTTCTTAGGGGTAGTTGTAGTTACCTTAGTACATACACCACGCTTGAAAGGAGACGGGTAAAATACCGGTTTGTTGTGAATGTGGTTCATTCCACGAGAAAGTGCAACCGCCTTTGTTTTGCGGGTAACGTTCTTTCGTGGGGTTTTGATTAGCTGATTAAACGTAGCCATGTCCCGCTATGCTACTACATCCGCAAAAAAAAGACAAGAGTATTTAGAGAGGAATACCAATTCCAGTCAGCAGGCTGAAGATCTTGAAGGCCAAGGGAGCCACCGCATTCCAGCCAAAGAGGATAAACAATATAAGGAGGGGCAGGCTAAACTGCTCAACCTGACGCATAAATGGCATAGCCTTTTCTGGCAATACTGAAGCCAAAAATCGGAAACCATCCAATGGTGCCAAGGGAATACTGTTAAATAGAGCCAGAATAACGTTGATCAAAACAATAATACTAGCCCCGTCTATAAGAGCAACGGTGGCAAAACCAAAGCCTAGGGCTGCTCGAATGAACAATCCAAAAAAGAGTGCAATGGAAAGATTCACAACAATACCGGCAATGGAGACTTTTGCCTCGCTTTTTCGCCCGTGACGAAGATTCTCAGCATTATATGGTACTGGCTTCGCCCAACCGACAATAAACTGCGTACCGCTCAAGATAAGTGCCAATGGCAGGATAACAGAACCCAGCCAGTCGATGTGTTTAAGAGGATTCAGAGTGATACGTCCCAAGTTACGAGCAGTCGGATCCCCTTCCTGTTCGGCAATGATACCGTGAGCAACCTCATGAACAATGATCGAGAAGATTAGTACGACGAAATAGAATATTGATGAGGCGTTTATCATATGTCGCATAATTATACACTATATGGCATAAGACTTGCATAGGATATACGGCTGTGATACCATGCGAACACTATGGCAAAAGAATGCGCAATAACTAAAAAGACTTCTCAGGTAGGCGGCAAGTACGCTAACCGTACTCGTGCTACTGTTTTTACCCCAACAGGCAACCACCGCAAGTACGCTAACCTTCAAAAGAAGCGTATCTACGTTCCTGAGATTGATAA
This sequence comes from Candidatus Nomurabacteria bacterium, assembly GCA_028286705.1. Taxonomy (GTDB): domain Bacteria; phylum Patescibacteriota; class Minisyncoccia; order Phycocordibacterales; family UBA9973; genus UBA4124. The sequence continues at coordinate 4,260 of JAQBRC010000031.1, read as the reverse complement.
GACATTGGTACTAACAGTATCTACTAAAGGCATGCGCACTATCGAAAAGAACGGTGCATACAATGCCCTTCGTACTGCTGGTGTAATCAAATAACATCAAAACAATAAAGACCCTTTCCAAACGGAAAGGGTCTTTTGTTATGCTGCCTTTTTAATTGTTTCAGGCTGTACGTAGATAGGAACAAAACTTCTTCTTACTCTGTTTAACCTTCGAAACCAATGTTTGTATTTTTCGATGGTTTGGATCTGCGAAAGCTGAGGACCTTCCTTGATCTCAGCTGCCTTGTTGCTGATAAACAAATCGTCTATATGCATAAGGTCTAATACCGTATTGTTACTATACATGGCCGTACTAGTTTAAGTTTCCCTAACTATAATCCAAGCGGCAGATAAGCACAAATCCCCTATCTCCTGCTCAAGGCTAAGATATCCAAGGTCATTTCTGCATGCTGATGCATTTCTAAATGCGCACACAGGTGCTCTAAAAGAATACTGTGCTTGCAAATAGGACAGATAACAGGAAGGGAGGCTATTGGTTTGAGTGTAGTTGTTGGTGTTTCCATAATCTTGTTTTCAAAAAATTATACGGATACACCATCAAGAAAATTGAAATAATTAGTCAACACTTTTCCAAGACCATTCAGCAATACCGTCAGTTGAAAGATCAACAGTGCCCTTGTCTTGTGTACTAATCCAAGGAATAGCCAATGCCTTCATACGATCAAGCATTTCAACATTAGGATGATGGTATGAATTGTCTATTCCTGCAGATACTAATCCTAACTCAGGAGAAACAGCTTCTAAATATTCTGCACTGGAAGAATATTTAGAACCATGGTGTCCGAGCTTCAAGACATCTGATGCTAATTGCCCGTGATATGCCTGAACCAAAAAGTGCTCTATCGATGATGGGGAGTCTCCGGTAAATAACATACTTCTATTTCCAACCTGTAATTTTCCGACAACTGATGCTTCATTTGTTTTCCAGCCACTGGTATCTCGATCGGGGAAGAGAATGGTAAAGGTAGTATTGGCATCGAGCGTTAATACCATGTCATGACGAACATAGTATGAAGGAATGTGCTCCTTATACAGTTCGGTATACAGGTCAGTAAATGTTTTGGTGTCGGTGGTAACTTGAGAGGTGAGAAACAATCCAACGTGATATCTCTCTAACACTGTCTGCAATCCGCCAATATGGTCTGCATCGGGATGAGTGGCAATCATAACATCGATAGACTTGTCCCCCGCAGGCAAGACCTTTGTCAGTTCAGACAACACAGTACTGTCTCTTCCTCCATCAATCAGTATCTTCTTGCCGTTAGCGGCTTCGATAAGGAAACTGTCTCCTTGTCCAATATCGAGCATATATACATGCACTATTGCATCCTTGGCCTTGGGCGCATTAAGGTAACACGACATGCCAAAAGCCGTAATCATAAGAAGCATGCTTAAAAATGGTTTGCAGTGTTGGCTCATAGTCAGTGGTATAATAGTAGTCTGCCAATCAATACAAACCTAAGAAAGAATAAAATATGTATACAGAACAACAATTCACTATCCCTGCCCTCAATAGCATTAGTGAGAAAACAATTGAGGAACACAAGAAACTCTATGCCGGCTATGTAAAGCACGCCAATCTTATCGTTGACCACATCAAGGAACTTTCCGCAGATGCAGAAAAGTACACCTATGAAATCAATGAACTTCAGCGTCGTTTCGCCTTCGAATGGGGAGGCATGCGCAATCATGAAGTGTATTTCTCCCTGCTAGAAGGAGGTGCAAATACGGATGCACCTACATTGATCGCCGCTATTGAGAAACAGTGGGGGTCATTAGATGCATGGAAGACTCTCTTCCAAGCCATTGCCATGAATCGCGGTATCGTATGGGCAATGCTCTATCTTGATACGAAGAGTGGCGAGTTGGTAAACGGCTGGGTAGATGAACAGCATCTTGGTCAGCTAGTAGGATGCATTCCAATTATCGCATTGGATATGTGGGAACACTCATACGTTGCTGACTATCAGCCATCAGGCAAGAAGCAGTATGTCACCGACTTCCTTGCACAAATGAACTGGAGTGTAGCCGAATCTCTTTTCGCAGCACAACAATAAAAAATATCCCGTACGCGACTAACACACCCCACCATTCAACTGGTGGGGTGTTTAGTTGCGGCAACGTATCAAGCAATTTCAACAGAGCAATTGTTGCAGTACCCACAAAAGACAGTAGACCGCCCAATAGTGTTGCAATAGGAGGAACCCATGAAACAAACAATATGATTGTTCCCAAAAGCATAACCAATGGTGTAACAAACACCATCAATATATTTGCCGGCGCTGAGGCTAACGGTTCAAGCCCAGAAAAATACATCGTGTATGGCAGCATAAATAATGGCATACAAATTGCTAGGATCAGTATTTCTTTTGCGTTAAATCGTTCAGGCAGAAAGGCAAAAGCTTTCTTTGCCTTAGGTAATATGAGAATCATAAACATCGTTGCCAATACTGACAGATGAAATCCTGGATCAATGAACAGAGTACTTGGTGAGTAAAAGAAAAAGAATAGCATTGAAATAGTTAACGCACGCAATGGGACGTATCCTCTTTTCAAGAGTCCGGCAGCAAGTGCAATACTGCCCATAATTCCCGAACGAACCGCTGCAACTCCTGCACCGCTAATCAATACGATCATAATAATAGCCAGTGCAGTTATAATGGTGCGTAATTTAAATGGCACAGGCTTCAAGACAACAGCAAGAAACGTTGCCAGGATAACAATGTTCTCTCCTGACAACACTAATACATGTAATACTCCGGTAGTACGAAACAAGTTAGACAACCAGTCAGGTAGACTACCTTGATATCCGACAATCATTCCTGACACCATGCCATCTGTTGGAAATGAAACGTACTTTGAAAATGTTAATGCAATATGAAATCTAACTATTGTTGCTAGCCTATTCAAAGAGAATCTACCGAGTGCACTAACATGCACACTCCCGTTGCTAACGATGGCAACAATTCCTTTTGATCTCAAATAGTTTTGATATTCAAATGTTCTACCGGTATCAGTTAGAAAATCTTTTGGTTTTTCCAACTGCCCAAAGACAGAAACGGTATCTCCTGGCAATGCAGCTGTCTTTGAATGTAGACTGACTTGTATTGTTTTTCCAGACTGAACTTCTTTAACAGTTACTAACGTCTTGTCCAATCTTCTATCAACACTCTGCACCATTCCTGAAATTTCTTTTTGCGTAAAAAACTCTTGCGATACTTTGTCGCTATCAAATGACATCCTCAATGCTCCGCAACATATCACTAGCCCAATTAGTATTACCCTCTTATTTAAAAAATAGATAAAGAAAAAAGCACTCGTCAGAGCGCTTATCATTCCTATTGCCATCAGGCTTATATGCAATGATCGGTATAGTATCGCACCGAACACCATTGCTGTGGCCAACAGTTCTATCACAGCAAACTAGCGAGCGTATAGTCTTGCATAAGGTCAGTTTCCTCGGCCTTGGAAAATACCTTTTTGTATTTTGCACCTTTCTTCCCCTTCACCCGCTTCTCGCATTCTGCCCATGTTTTGTCTGCGTGCACAACGCCGTCAACCATGGAAACATATGAATATGCTGCTTCCCCTTTACTGGAAGACGCTTTCTTTGGAGAGGTACTCATCTTGCCCGTGCCAATTTCTGAATAGCCATTCTCATCAAGAAATGTTTTATATTCAGCAACGGTTCCGGAGAATAACACAGGATTCTTTCCTAGTGCTGCATCAACAGCCAGTTCGTCACAACGTTCGTTATACAAATCTCCTGCATGTCCCTTCACCTTTTCAATTGAAATGCGCTTTCCATATTCCTTCATCAATACCAACAGATTCTGCCATTGTGCCTTGTTCTCAACGGGGGTCTTGGTGCTAGTGATCCAGCCGTTGCGTTCCCAGCCCTTCGCCCATTTTGTTAAGCCGTTGATGACGTACATGGAGTCGCTATACAGCACGACTGATCCATCCCAAGCCAGTGCACCGCTATCAGCAAGCACCGCCTCAACTGCAGCCAGTTCCATTTGGTTGTTAGTTGCAGGAGTCTTGTTGCCGGCTATTTCCAGCGCATAGTCTCCGGCCAAAACAACGGCCGCCCAGCCGCCAGGACCTGGGTTGCCACGTGATGCGCCGTCAGTATAGATAATCAGTTCTTTTTTGCTCATAAACCTATTATAGCAAATCTGTTTTAAAGTTTTTTAAAAG
>JAQBRC010000006.1 GCA_028286705.1 Candidatus Nomurabacteria bacterium | reverse complement strand
GAATCTTGATGTTGCGAGGGTTAACTTCGCCATGTAATTCTTCCTGAACAGCTTGTACTTGAGAAGGAGTGTAGTCAGTGCAGAGTTCAAAGCCAGGAATGATAAGGCCGTCAGTCCAGCTCATGATCTTTCCATACATGTCTTCAGGAGTGTCGATAAGAGAAACCATGTTTCCTTCGCTCTTGCCCATCTTCTTGCCATTGTTGTCTTCAAGCAGTTTGGTGGTAATAACAAACTTCTCTTTGTTTTTTAATTGCTTGAGGAGTGTTCGTCCTGCCAGCATGTTAAACAGCTGATCGTTGCCTCCAACTTCCCCATCAACATCCATAGCCACACTGTCATACCCCTGCATCAACGGATACATGAATTCATGAATATAAATCGGCTTCTCTTCCTCGATACGACGAGCAAACATATCACGCTTCAGCATCTGATCAACAGTCATGTTTGATGCAAGTGCAAGAACATCGGCAAACTTCATCTTACCCAACCAATCGTTGTTGAATTTAATTGCAGCAGCGTTCTTGCCAGAAAAGCGAATAAACTTTCCCGCCTGCTGCTTGTACTTTTTAAGGTTTATCTTGATTTCCTTTTCGGTGAGCTGCTTGCGGGCAGTTCCCTTGTCAGTTGGATCGCCAACGCGAGCGGTGAAGTCGCCAACAAGGAAAATAATCTTGTGTCCGAGGTCTTGAAAATGACGCAGTTTGCGTAACTGAATAGTGTGCCCAATATGAAGAGTTGGAGCTGTCGGATCAAATCCGGCATAAACTGAAAGCTTTTTGCCTGAGGCTAGTTCTTTTTCAAGAAATCCTTTGCTCGGTAAAATATCCGCCACCCCCTTGTGCAGCAAGATGTCTGTTAATTCATTTTTATCAAGATTGTTGTCCATTCCGAGATTGTACCATTTTCCTTTGTTTTTTAAAGGATTTTTATTATGATGGATGGTATGAAAGATCATACACAACATAATAGAATTCCTTGGAAAAAAATCCTCCTTGGAGTTCTTGCACTAGGTTTATTAGCCATTGGAGCAGTCCTCGTATGGGCAAGCTTTATCAAACTCCCGGACATCTCGACATTCGAAGCACGTCAGGTCGCTAACTCTTCAAAAATAACTGACCGTACAGGACAAATTGTGTTGTATGACGCGCACAAGTCAGTGAAGAGAACACAGATTCCATTGGCTAGTATGGGTGACCCTATCCAGAAGGCGGTGATCTCAATTGAAGACCAAGACTTCTATAACAATAGCGGTATTCGTCCAACTTCTATTCTTCGCGCAATCTTCACCAACATCATTCACCTTGGCTACGTACAAGGAGGATCAACTATCACCCAGCAGATTGTTAAGAACACGCTCCTTAATGGAGACAAGTCTGTAACTCGTAAGCTCAAGGAATGGGTATTGGCTATTCGCCTGACTCGTCAGTTCAGCAAGGACCAGATTCTTGAAATCTACCTGAATGACGCTCCTCTAGGAGGAACTGTGTATGGAGTTGAACAGGCATCTCAGTCATACTTTGGTATTCCTTCTGCTCAGCTTGATACTGCACAAGCTGCATACATCGCAGCTATGCTTCCAGCTCCAACATACTATTCTCCGTTCGGCTCACACAAGAAAGAATTGGATAACAGAAAGAACCTTGTGCTTTCAAAGATGAAGCAGTATGGCTATATCACCCAGGAACAATATGACACTGCAAAGGCAGAAGAGGTTGTGTTCAAGCCATCCTCAAATACTGGTGTGAAAGCTCCTCACTTTGTCTTCTATATTCTCGACCAGCTAGAGCAAAAGTATGGAAAGGACGTACTTGATAACGGAGGATATACCATCAAGACAACATTGGATTATGACCTTCAGCAGAAGGCAGAAGAAATCGTTGCAAAGCAGGCAGCAGCAAATGAAAAGCAGTATGCCGCATCGAACTCTGCATTGGTTGCAATCGATCCTGCAACAGGACAGATCCTGACAATGGTTGGTTCTCGTAACTATTTCGACAAGAACATCGATGGCGCATACAACGTTGCAACAGCGCAGCGTCAACCAGGTTCTGCATTCAAGCCATTCGTCTATGCAACTGGTTTTGCAGAGGGCTATACGCCCGAGACTGTTGTCTTTGACGTGCCAACAGAGTTCTCAACAAACTGTACTGCCAACCAACAGCCTCTTCCTGGATACACAGCCAAGGACTGTTACAACCCTGCTAACTTTGATAACAAGTTTAAGGGTCCTATATCACTTCGTTCAGCAATTGCTGAATCTCGTAACGTGCCGTCAGTTAAATTGCTCTATCTTGTTGGGGTGCAGTCTGCAGTTGATACCGCTCACGCTCTAGGTATCACCACACTCACCAACCCTCAAGAAATCGGCCTGTCACTCGTGCTCGGAGGAGGAGAGGTGAAATTGCTCGATATGACGAGTGCATATGGAGTATTTGCCAATGCAGGTATTCGTAATCCAACGACAGGTATTCTTGAAGTGCAGGATCATGAAGGAAATATATTGGAACAATACCAGCCAAATCCAACTGGGGTTATGGACAAAAATGTTGCACTGACTATGGACGATGTCCTAGCTGATGCAACTGCTCGTATCCCAACATTCGGCACAACACTTATCACCATCCCTGGTGTTGCGGTGAAGACTGGTACCACCAACAATGACCGCGACGCGTGGACTGTTGGATATACTCCAAACATTTCAGTGGGTGTATGGTCTGGAAACAATGACAATAAGTCCATGAAAAGCGGTGGTTCTGCAATTTCCGGACCGACATGGAAACAGTTTATGCAATATGCATTAACCAAGTATCCAGAGACTCCATTTGAACAACCGGTGCCTGTTGACCAATCAACACTGAAACCAATATTGAGAGGCGTGTGGATGGGCAATGAGACAGTTAAAATTGATAGAGTGACAGGATTGCGTGCAACAGCCTCAACCCCACAGGACGCAATCATCGAAAAGGTTATCACTGACGTTCATGACATTCTCTACTGGGTTAACAAAACAGACCCTAAAGGACCAGTACCAAGCAATCCTGCAAGCGATCCTCAGTTCCGTCTCTGGGAACCGTCAGTGCAGACATGGTGGGCAGCTAATGCTCACAACTATCCCAATGTCACTACAGCAGACATACCAGCAGGATCTGATACAACATCTGGTACAACAGCATCACCATTAACGCTTAGTGGATTGCCGGATAGAATGAATCTAGCAGATAATGCGGAAGTAACAGTATCAACTACAGGACAATATCCATTAACATCAGTTGATGTCCTGATTGATAACAGCTATATCGCTACACTTCCCGACCCGTTCCATTTTGTCTTCACTCCTGATGATTACAAACTAAAAGCCGGTTCGCATTCAATCACATTCAATGCAACTAATAGTGTCTTTGCAAAGAGTACTATTAACAAGTTAGTTACATTCGTTCAAGGAACATAATACTCATAAAAAAAGACCCCTCTATATGGGGTCTTTTTTATTGCACCTGGTGTATCTTCACCCCGCTATCCTGCAGTGCCTTCAGTATCTTTGCATTATTAAGCATTAATACCATCTTAAGCGTCGGAGACGCTTTGATTCTCAACACCCCCTTAACAATAGTTATCTGATCTGGAAGAATTGTCGTCTTAGTTATATCGCTAATTATCTTGGCAGCATCAACAGTAACAGAGCTGTCCTTATCAATCTTATCCTTTAACTGAGAGAGAATGGATTGAAACAGATCCATATTAGCGATTGGTTGGCATCAGTAGATAAAGGAAGGAATTGTCACTGACACTCTTAACAACAATAGGCTTGTTAGGTTGAGTGAAGGAAATAGATACACTATCCCCTGTAAGGGCCTGAAATACATCAAGGAAGTACTTTAGGTTGAAATCCACCTCAATGGCCGCACCTTCAACTGCAGCATCTACAATCGACACTGAGGAGCCAACGTCACTGTTCTTTGAGCTAAGGGTAATGTTCTTCATATCCTCAGGAATGGCAAATGACACTTGGAAGAACTTGTCAGCAAATATTGTTGAGAGACGAAGAGTATTAAGCAGTTCCTGTTTTAACAGAACAACTTTGGTAAGTGTCTCTTTGGGGATAATAAGCTGATATGGGGGAAAACCTCCATCAATCAAACGAGAGGTTAGATATAGTCCGTTGGCATAAAAGGCTATCTGATTGCGGCTGTATGTAATACGTATAGTGTCAGGGGCAGCATCGAGCACTCGAAGAATGTCAGCAATATTCTTGAAAGGTATGAGAATCTTAGAAATTTCAGGAATGCCCTTAACTTGAATTTTCTTTTCAGCTAGACGAAACGAGTCTGTCGCTACAAAACAAAGGTTACTTCCTTCACTGTACATAAAGATACTAGCAATTTCAGGCTTAATATCTGTTATAGCTGCACAGAAGTATACGGAACGTATACCTTCCTGAAGCACACTAGTCTTAAGCTCAATCTGTTCCCCTTCTACGATAGGGAGTGTTGGAAAATCATCAGCCGGCAATGACTTGATAACTGTCGTGTGTTGAGGTGTTTGAATAGTTAAATTATCGTGATCAAGTGTGAGGCGTACTTCACTAGCGTCACTAAGATGATTGCAGACATTCGCCAGAATTTCTCCCTTAATCAATACCTGTCCTTCTTCTTCAACAGTTGCAGGAATTTCTATCTCAATACCAAGGTTAAGGTTAGTCGAGCGAATCTTAATTGAGTTACCTGATGCAATCAAAAGGATTGCATGCAGTGTCGGTAATGTTAATGCCTTCCCTGTCATTCTTTCTGCAAGACTGACTGCGTTTTTCAACTTTTCTGTTGTACATGTTATATTCATAAATTTTTATCTATTCTTTAAAGTATTCGTATATAGGGTGTGGATTGTGGATAAGTTCGATTGAGCGTGTATTTGCAATTGGTTTTTGACAGAGGCATTGTGGATTGAGGATACTGAATATGCAGAGTTTTTGAGTTTGTATTTTTTGCTAAAAGTTTTCATAGAGTTATGCAATCGTTTTCCCCACGTATCCCCAACTATTTGAAAAGGATTCTAATATCTTCCAACTCTTTCATCAGATGAGGGTCACTGACAAGCTCTCCTTTAATCTTTTCATAGGAGTGAATCACCGTTGTATGATCCTTTCCTCCTAGTTTTGCACCAATAGAAGGATATGACTCATTAAAGTCTTCTCGAAGAACGAACATGATAATCTGACGAGCACGTACGATCTCTTTTCTGCGAGTCTTTTCATATATAACCTGTTCATCGAGATTGTAATAGTCAGAAACCATCTTAACTACTGAATCAATAGAAATAACACGTTTTGGTTTAACACTGTTCTTAATCAATCCTTTGATTTCAGTCAGACTAATAGCCTTCTGCTTCATGTCAGACTGCATGGCTATAAGGTTCAATACCCCTTCTATCTCACGAATACTGCCTGTAATGACAGAAGCAATATATGAAAGTACTTCTGGTTCCAATGGGAATTCCTGAGATAGTGCTTTTTCCTGAATAATAGCCATACGAGATTCAAGATCTGGTTCTTGAATGTCGATAGTCATACCTGCATTGAAACGAGTCTTTAGACGATCCTCAAGACCAATAATATGGTTAGGGTGCTTATCAGATGAAAAGATAATATTCTTGTTCTGCTCATAAAGAACATTAAAGATATGGAACAATGCGTTCTGTGTTCCCTCTTTTCCAGAGATAAACTGAATATCATCCATGATTAACACATCAAACTTGCAGTATTTATCCTGAAACGCCTGCTGGCGATTGTTCTGCACCGATGAAACATATTCATTCATGAATTTTTCAAGACTTGTATACAAGACTTTCTTGTCTGGATACAATTTCTTGATTTCATTTCCAATGGCTTGGATAAGGTGTGTCTTTCCTAATCCACTTGCACCATAAATAAACAATGGGTTGTATGCATTTTGCAGTCGCTTCACCACACCCTGTGCGGATGCATACGCCAGCTCATTGAACTGACCAACGATAAAGGTGTTAAAGGTATAGCGAGGGTTTAAATTGTCGTCTCGGTTAATATAGACGTTCTGCAGAGGAAGTGTAGATGGCTGATTAGCTGGTACAGCGAACAAGGAAGTGTCTGGAGAGACTGCAGGTGCTGGAAGGCGACTAATGACAAACTCAATAGCGCGAATGTGTGAAGCGTGTTCAACAATGGCCTTAAGGATAAGCTTGTTGTATTTAGTCATTAGCCATTCGCGAACGAATTCGTTTGGTACGCTGATGTAGATGATACCTTCTTCTTCCTTGTTGATACCAGTATTCTTAAACCAAGTAGTAAACGTAGCTTTTGTAAGCTGCGATTCAATCACACCAAGGCATGTGTCCCAAAGTTGAGTAAGAGTGGTTTCCATTGATTACATCATACAGACTTTTCCCAATATCTAATAAAAGTGGATAAGCTGTGGATTGAGTGGATTATAGCAGAAACGGAGGGAAAAAAGACTACTTGATTAATAGAATATTTTTGTGTATAGTGCACCTACTCTATGTCTCAAACATATCAGCCAAAAAAGAAGAAGCGAGCAACAACACACGGATTTCTAGTCCGCAGTGCTACTGCTACTGGCCGAAAAGTATTGCTCGCTCGTCGCCGTAAGGGCCGCGCCCAGCTCTCAACTGTTTAGCTTTATGCTGCCGTCACACACACGGCTTTCTCGTTCTCAAGTTGCAAATCTCCTATTAAATAACGATTTAAAGGTGGTTTTTAACCGTGTAGGTACCCTAAAATACGCTAATTCCTTGGAAAACAACGGTTTTACCGTCGTTACAGGCTCAAAACACCAGAAAAAAGCTGTATTGCGCAACAAAGTACGCCGTCAGTTATATACCCTATTCAAGCAATATAAGGGTTTTTCAGCAGAAGCTATATTATATGTCTCAAAACAGGTATATGATATGACATATAGCGAATTACAGCAGAACCTCAATGCATTACTTGAAAAAGCTCAAAAAAATACCTAATTACATAGCTTTAAGCGTTATTTGGCTGTATCGGACCTTTATAAGTCCCTTTTATACCCGTTCACACTGTATTTTCTACCCTACCTGCTCTCAATATGCCCAAGAAGTCTTTAAAAAGTACCCTTTTTTCACCGCTCTGCGAAAATCAGCTAATAGAATCGGCCGCTGTCATCCGGGCAATGAACCACAGGTAGATCTGCCATAATAATGCTATAATCACAGTCATGATTTACCTTTGGAACATACTTATATACCAGCCGATCTATAACGCACTTATCTTCATTGCTCAGCACATAACGTTCCAAGACGTTGGTTTGGCGGTGGTTGTTGTAACTATCATTATCCGTCTTGCCCTATACCCTCTCAGCAAGAAGAGTATTGTCGGACAATACCGTATGAAGGCATTGGAGCCAAAGCTTCAGGCTATTAAGTCTCAAGGACTAACAAAGGAAGCTGAAGCACAGGCAACTATGGCTCTGTACAAGGATGAGAAGATTAACCCCTTCTCTGGATGTCTGTATCTCCTTATCCAGCTCCCTATCCTCTTGGCCCTCTACAGTGTCTTCTCGCATGGTATTAGCCAGCCTGAGCACCTATACAGTTTCCTCTCAACAGAAAACCTAAAGAATCTATTCCTCGGTCTTATTGATATCACCAAGCCGTTTCTCCCTCTCGCCATCCTTGCCGGTGTTACTCAAGCCATCCAAGCGTTTCTTGCACCAGCTCCAACTGCTCCTAGCAATGGAGAGAAGAACATGCAGAATCAATTGGCACAAAGTTTGTCAGTGCAGACTAAGTACATCCTCCCTATCATCATCATTTTCATTGCTAGTCGCCTAGCTGCAGCCGTATCTCTATATTGGACTGTTGCTAATCTCTTCTCTATCCTTCAGGAACTATACCTACGAAGAACAGTTCGCAGCAAGATGAATCAATAGATACTAATAAAAAGACCGAGACTATGTCTCGGTCTTTTTATTAGTATGAATATTTCCAGAGTATGCCAGTGTTCTTATCAACAAAGTACAGATATTGCTGGCTTTCATCAACCTGCAGGTTAGTCATATCAAATGATCTTGCACCGTCATTAAATACAACACTGTATGTATTGGTATTAGGAGTTATGCGGTATAGCTCATCAACAAAGTGTGTTGTACCTGCATACCATGCATCAGGATACGCCCCGTTATCAACACTGTTATTTCCCGCACAAATTAAATCTTCGTTTTGTAGCCAAGTACATTTTTCAGGCAGTATCTTCAGGCTAAGCGTTGTTGTTGTACCCAGTTTGGTATTAAATACCTTGGTAACAAAGGATGAATTAGCACTTTCAGAATACAACACATATGCACCTGATGGACTAACAGATGTTGTTAATCCATTCACGTTTCCAACTATTCTTCTCAAGCGTGCGGCAGTCTGGTCAACTGCATACACATATCCGTTGGCACTAGCTGCTGCCTTTGTCTGAAGATAGATACCAGAAGCATTCCATTGAGGTATCCATGAATTAAAAGGAGACTTGTATAGCGCCTTAATGTTCTTCCCCGCAGCTGTTGAAGCACTGAGTGTTGTACCTGTGTCATCAGCGGTGATACGAGCAATCTGTTTCTGGTCAGGAGAAACAGCGAGTGAAAAGATATTGTCCGGAAGGTATACGCCAGACAACTGTGTTCGTGTATTGTCTGGATTTAATGGAGGGACAGGAACACTGTATGTTGCTATCGTTTGACCATCCGGACGAAGGAATCGCAACAGCGCAGTATTGTTGCTGTCTGCAAAGAAGGCTTCGTAGACATTGGGTATAAGGATATTACTGATCTGCAACGGAATCTCGTTGTTCTTTATTTCATATACATATCCATTCGTTCTTCCAACATACCGAACATAATAGTCAGTCTTTGTTGTTACGGTTGGTTTTACCTTAGGGTCAATTGAAGGTATAGATACTGCAGTTGAGATATCAAAGGCCGTGTAGCCCGCTATAGGGCGCGGTGTAAGCTGCTTAAGCTTAGATGCTGTAGCAGTTACAGGTGTTCCGTCAGGATTAACTGCTGTATCGTCAGCTCCAAAAGAATTGCCGGAACTAGTTACTTTCGGGAAAAATGATGTGAGGACATTTGGTACAGGTTGACCACTCAACACTCGTGGTCTGAAATAGAAGAAATACACTCCCCCGATAATGAGTACTAGTGAAATCAAAGTAATAATGAGAATCTTTCGCATATCAGTATTGTACTATACAGGTATTCTCTTTATAGAATTTATTGTCTTTGAAGCGGCGCTTCCTCCGTATAAGGTTTTGATCTGAGTAGCTGTATAGACACCAATGGCGTTTCCTGGCTGTCTTCCCGCCGCTCCCCCATGAGAATCCATAAAGGTTGCGTTTCCAACATATATCAACACGTGACCAGCGCCTCCTGCAGGTGGCCACCCAACTAAATCTCCAGGATTTAACACTTTTCCCTTAACAGAGACAGAACCACCATTAATAACAAAGTCTGTCGACATGCTGAGTTTTTCTGAATTGCCAAAAATGGATGAAGTACCTTCATTAATGAAATCAGTTCCTGCCTTATATCCAGCACAGTTCAATACTGTGTTTACAAAACTAGAACAGTCGAGACGAGCATATCCATCAGACTGTGCAGCCGCACTTTTATTCGTCTGACTGTATGTAACCTTTCCTTTGTAGCTTTGAGCAATCTTGGCAATTGCTGCACTTTTTCCGCTTCCCGGACAGTATATATCCTTAGGCATTTGTCCTGTTGGAATAAAGATAGTTGGAATGTTGGCATCGCCATCAATACCAATAGCTAGTTGAGTTATGCCAATATTGTTATTTACTAACTTCGGATTAATCGTATTTAAAATAATGTATGAAGTAAGTGCTAGTAGCAGTCCACCGAGCGCCGCAAAGAATGATCCTTTTGAGCTGGCTAGCTTAAACGGCATATCGCTGGTCATGTATACGTATCCCTCATACATTAGACGGAATACCAGCACGACCGCAGATAGACCAATTAGCAATTTAAGAAAATAGTTAATAACATCGTTCATGTCACAGAAAGGAAGATTGGCAGGCCGTACCCCGCCATTTGCCGCTATCTTTTGGGCACAAAGGTCAGGATCAGGAAGAACACTGAAGTTAGGAAATGGAGACAGCAGCGTATAGCTGTGCTCTTTGTCGTATGAAACTTGATCCGTTGCAGATGCAACAATATTTCCTGTACTGCTGTCGAAGTGGTCAATTGATCCAACCTTTGAATTAACACCCGCAGAAATTGTCTGCTGGATGTAGTATGTAGTACTTGGACTCAGGCCAGAAAGGTGCCAATAGTACGTGCCATCATCGTTGATGCCTTCTGGTCCACCAAGAGCAGCTGTCTTGCTGCTTTGAATAGCGCCAGTATTGCTTGTTATTGTTGTTGCGCCATTCCGGGGTACTTCTTTAGTGAAATACAATATAGCCTTGTATTGGCTAGGGTTAAACGGTTGATCTGTAATTTTTCCCTTAACAATAACTTCCCCATCTGCCACCTTTTCTGTCTTGAGTGTGTCAAAAGAAATAGTGACCGCCCCTGTAGTAACGGAAGCCTGTTCGGTTACATATTTTGCAGGAGCAGAAGTAGAAGGAATTTCCAATACCCGTATGTAGTAAAGAGTATTGGCTTTGTTGCCGATAATTGACCATGTTGCAGTTCCGGTTGTGAGGGGTGGGGTTGCAACTACCCTCTTGAATGTTATTGGATCACTTATATATGCCTGCGCTCCTGGTTTCTTCCCGCTATAGGTAGTTGTTGAATCAAAGGGAGTTGTTTGGACAACTAATTGGTATTGATAGTTATTCAAGCCCCCTACAAGGGTGGCATTAATAGTTGTACCGGTTGGCTTAGCTGTAAGGTTGTAGTCAGCAAAACTGTGGCTGACGAACAACAGCGTAAAGATAAATGTTAGCCACAGTATTTTTTTCATACCTTTAGTTTATCACGAATCCTAATTGAAATTGACTGTGAATCGTTTGGTGATGTTCTGAAGGGTGAATACTACAGTACTTACTGCGGTGCTGAAATCAGACCCTCCCCCATTGTCAGGGCGAGATAATCCTAGTTCGTTCTTTATCCTAGAAGGATTAAGCGCATTGCCGCTGTCATCAGTGTATGAAAATGTTAAGTCACGAGCCAGGCTGTTCGGAGAAGAAATAAAATAGGGTTCGAAGTGTATCAATGCACCGGTACCAGTTGTACTAAGGATACCCGTTGATCCGTTAGCATAATCCACATAGCCGTCATTGTTGAAATATCCTGCAATGATAGGTTTTCCTGGAGTAACACTGATACTGCCAGCCCCGCTAAAACCGCCATTGTTTTCTGTAACATCAATGGTTTCTGTCGGGGTTAGCTCGTCGTGCTTGAACAATAGTGTTGATTTGCCGTAGCCTGAAGCAGTCTGTTGCGCCTCACCGTTTCTTTTCCAGTTAAAGCTCAATCCTTTTGGTGCTGTAATTGATGGAATTGCTGTAACGCGAACAATTCCTCCTGTTGAGGGTAGCGCTAAGCCTTTATAAAAGGGAGCAGTATAACTGTCTGCTCCTTCAAAGAGCAGATCAACGCTGGCAGGCCGCAATATCAGTGTCGCACTAGCCGCATTAAATCCTCCTGTTGCGCTGGCAGTAATGGAACCTGATATCCCGCTACCCGGAGCAATAACTGAAATAGTCGTCCTTCCTTTTCCTGAGGCAATGTTTTTGCCGTTATAGTCCCAAACAATATTGGCTTGACTGAGGTCGGCACTAAAGCTCTGCAGTGTAAGTGTTACCTTCTCCCCCGGAGCGGGGTTTATAGGACTGCTCGTGATAGAGAGATCAACAGAAGCAGACTGCGCATGTACCATACTAAACACAACAATTGAAAGTATTGCTGCAATAGTTATGACACTGATTCTTTTTAAGATAGATTTCACGCTATAAGTATAGCAAACAGCAGTGCTTTACGCTCTCTGTTCGGAGAATTCCTGTTTGGCTTTCTTGATAGAAATAACCTGTGAAGGGTCAGAGGTGATGATTTGGTCTTCTGTATAGGAAGCGATGATCTTGATAGCCACATGCTTCAGTCCGGCAAAGAAGATTCCTTCCCCTACCCCAGACTCCAACAATAGATACTTCTCCTCGTCAGTCAGGTTAAAGGTCTTTTGCAAGACATCCATAGTTGATGGAGATTGCTTCAGCAATAGCTGGATAGAAGAGTTGGTGATAATTGGCACACCATATGGGCTCTTCATGAAGTCCCCAACGTCTTGAGTAATGGTACAAAGGCCCAAATAATACTTACGTCCTCGCTTTGCGATGGAGTATAGGAAGCTTGCTGTGTCTTCTGACTTCATCATCCACCATGCCTCGTCAACAACCAATAGGCGCTTCTTCAGTTCCTTGCGGACAGCATTCCAAATAAAGTGCGTCACTATATACATAGCAGCAGGCTTAAGGTCGTCTTCCATGTCTCGCACTGAAAAGACAACGAACTTCTTGTTGATATCAACGTTTGTTGGCTGGTTGATAAAGTTAGACCATGAGCCATGGGTATATTTAGTGAGACGCTGCAAGACAGAGTCAGTTCCCTCCATCCCTGACAATACCATTTCAAAGTCTGACAGCAATGGTGGTTCAATGCTGCTAAAGTCTGACTCGGCACTAATGTCTTTAAGAGAATAGGTTTCTGTAATGGCACGGTCAATGATTGAGTCTTCCTCAGGACTTAACCCTCCAAGCATGATACGGAACAACCCAACAAGGTTGATGATGTTGCTGCGCAACACATCTGCTGCTGACTCGTCTTCACGAGGAATAGGAAGGTCAAACGGATTAATGTGGTGTTCTGAAGACAATGAAATATTAAAATAACGTCCGCCAATAGCTTCTGCGAGATATTCGTATTCTCGTTCAGGGTCAATAACGATAACGTCTGTATCAAACATCAACGTACGAATGATTTCCAACTTTGTCGCGTAACTCTTTCCGGCACCAGACTTGGCAAAGATAATAGAGTTATAGTTTTCAAGACTGAAACGATCAAAGATAACAAGACTAGAGTTGTGTCGGTTAACACCGTACAAGATTCCTGTTTCGCTTGTAAGGTCGAATGAAACGAATGGAAACATACTAGAAATAGGCTCAGAGTTAAGCTTTTGTGTGACATTGAGTTTGTCTGTACCAAGTGGGGCAACAGTCTTGAACCCATCCTCTTCTTGAAAGAGCGTTGGCTTCATATAAATAAGCTTTGACTCAAGCAGTGACTTGATTTCACTTTCAGTGCGGAACAAGTCTGTTTCGTTGTCAGCGTAGATGGTGATGTACATGCCAAGGTCAAACATCTTTTCCTGTGCCTGTGTCAGGTTGTCACGAAGCTCTTCCAAGTCTTCTCTCGCAGTATCAAGCATTGGGTCGCGAACTAATCCCTTTTGCTGGCGAACGATGATCTGACTCTCCACTTCGGCAATCTTCTTCTGGAAATGCTTCAGCAATTCTGCTGTTTCAATAGGGTTAACATAGATGGCAATATCAAAAATCTTATCAAGATTGATAATTGGAGTCAGCCAATTGTCGGTAAGGTATCGAGGATAAGAAATAACAAAGAAGGTACGAACGATCTTATCGCCGATACGCATGGACTTGGAAGTGATTTCAATAGCAGAAGGAGCAATCTTGTCTGCTAGTTCCATTGTTTCCCATTCGTGAACTTGTGATGAGGAGATTGGTAGAAGCCCTCCGTTGTCTTTCATGGATACAGTATACCTCAGTTTATCGCTAGGCGTTAGATTGGCTGGTGGTTTCTCCAGGGTTGAAGGTCTTATACAGCACTTCAATCACCTCCTGCGTACCAAGCTGCACCAGTCGAAGACCAACGCTTGATAGTCCCTGTTCAACAACGCTAACGCGTTGCTCAAGCTGCGTACGCTCTTCCTCAAAGTCGCTGATAACTCCAGAATCAGACTTAGGAGTACTTCGTAGGAACGAAAAGAATTTTCCAATGCCAGAACTTTGTTTCAATACTGCTGGAACATACGGAATAACTACAAAAAAAGACTTGCGCATAACGTTCACTTGGTCGGTAAAAGTTTGGATAAACTGGATATATTCGCGAGTCTGTACCTGCAACAGCTGCTCTGTCTGCTCTTTCAGACGGTTTTCTAGCGTTAAAATATAAGGACGAACATCATATTTACGAGACTGAACGACAATCTGTACTGGAAAATCAAGAGTATTTAAAAAGTTCTGGAACTGAGACAGTGTTGCGCGCTGTTCGTCGTATGACTTTAGGCTAAGGTTGACGGAAGAAACCAATACAATGGTGCAAAGGGTGCCGTCTTTCAATACGACAATGCCGTCACGAACGTCCTGGACGGGAATAAATTGTTGGGCGGGTGTTCCGATAGTGGCCATAGTTATTTTTTAGGGTCAATGACATCAACACTCCATGAAAGTGTCTTCAGCTTACTCTCGTTCATTGTATCACGGCCTTGTCCTGTATGGGCGATGAGCTGAGGCATATCGTCTCGAGGACGAGCGGTTGTAACATTTCCAGATGGCTGCTTGTGCCAAAGGTATAGTCGAGAATGTGAATAGTATCGAATAAATGATTCAACTACGTTAACAAACGGCTTGTCGTTGTATTTCATAAATGCCAACGCTAATGCGAACGCTACCAGCAATGGCCCCACAACAATCGCAATAATTGTCGGCAAGAAACGAAACGCCAAATAGCCAAGGCCCGCTCCCCCTGCAAGGTATGCGAACTGTTTGAAGGTAAGCGGTCCAAAGACTTTGTCTTCAATATCAATAAATTGTGGGACCTTGAACTGCATATGCTGCTACAAGTATAGCAGATATTATTTTTCTATTGGTTCGTGATACGGGTCGATAGTTTTTATAGGATTTGATGCCGGAGCAACTGGCGCATCCGCTGCTGTATCTGGAGTGAGAATCAGTTCGGTAACAGGAAGATTTGCTGGTACTGTTCCCTGTGCAGGAATATAACTGTGAGATGTGTTAGCAGAAAATGAAGGTTGTTTGAGTCGGTCTGCCAGAGATTGCAGACTTGTCGGTGCGAAGTTAACTGGCTTTGGTGCTGCATAGCTAGCAACCTCTTCATCTGTTACCTCAGAATCGTCAGTAAAGAATTCTGTAATATTTTCTGCACGCGTGAGGATTTCGGTGTCAATTACATAGAGTATTTTAATAGCAGTTTCTGCTGACACACTATGGTCAATCAAGAATTGGTAGGCCCCCTTCTCAGTTATGGTGGTCATAAGTAATTCATATGAGAGCAGCCTCATCCAATTCTTTTGTTCTGCAGTCAGAGAAAGAGCCTGCTGAGCAGCACTAATGATTACTTCATACAAAGGACTTGTCATAAAGTCTACTACTTCACTCGGTACGTTCTTCAGCCCATCTTCTGCCCATAATTCTTCTGTTGTTTTAGGTGTTGATTCCATAGTTATTTTTTAGGTTCATCCTTCTTTGCATTATCTGCTGCAGTTTTTATCTTGTCTAGCTCATTTTGAATTCTGCGCTTTTCTTCCATAGCCTTATTCAACTTATCAATCTTCTTCTGTTTCAATTGTGCCTCGATAGTTTTTGCTCTCTTAACTTCCTCCGATACGCCCCTAGCGGATGCTTCTCTGTGTAGAGCTTCTTTTTCTTGTTGAAGGATATATGTATGTCCTGCGATTGCTGTTTCTACATCTTCTTCCGACCAGCTGTCTACCCCGCCACTAGGAACCGTGCCATGCGCTTCTGCTGCCTGCTTGATCTGATCATTGATTGCATCAATTTCTCCAGCCAACCTTGTTTCCTTGTTCCCCTTTCCTTGTGTCTTCTTAAACGAATCAACCATAGCCTTTGTTGCCTTGCTGTTGATATCACCAAATCTGTTGTCGATAACTCCTCCGCTCACCCCTAACATTGTGCCTATAGCAATAGTAATTCCTGGTAGCAGACTCGCCATTGCTGCGGCACCAGCTGCGCCACCAATTACACCGCCTTCTGCAACAAGAGCTGCTTGATCATATCGAGGCTTACCGTCCTTAAGCCAGAATGAATTCTTACGCAAATCTTCACCATATTCTGAGCGCATTGCAGCGGTGAGCATTTTGCCATTTTTGATTTTTCCAAATTTATCAAGGCGTTCCCTTTCAGTTTTTTCTGCCGCTTTGTACGCTTCTGATTCCATGTACTTGCCTTTTTCAAGCTCTGTGATTTTATTTTTACGCTCGGTTTCAATTGTAGTTGTAAGTGCATTCTTCCGGGTCTGATTGTCGCTGACCTCTTTCTCCTTTGCTGTTTTTGATGCAGTCAGAGCAGCTATTTCCGCAGTGCTTCCAGCAGCTGTTGCGGTAGCTAGTTTCTGTTCGAGATCAGCATTTTCTTTACTCAAGGCCACTTCTTTTTCAGTTGCTGTCTTTAGTAATTCAGCTGTTTCTTTTACACCATCTTCCTTATCGATATTATCATTGTTCTTCCAGTTACCTTCTGCGTTCTTTAGCGCAGCATTTCTTTTATGTGCTTCCCATGTTGCCTTAGCTTCGTCATCGCTAAGATGATCGAATTGAATACGATTCTCAAGTTCTTTCTGGCGTTCCTCAGTACGCTTTTTATCAACGGCTACAATCCCGCCTTTGCCTGCGTCATCTCCAACATAGTCTGCATTTTTTAGCAGATTATTTGTTTTTACGCCCATAAGACCAAGACTTCTTCCGATAGTATCATTAAGCTTGTAGTCCTTTCCTCCAATATTCACGCCGGCATTCCCAACATTGAAACTTCCTACCTGTGTTGCGCGCAAGAGCTTGTTCTTTTGTCTCGCAGACCAACTTGTTGCTGATCGTGATGCAATACTCATTGCCCGTGTTTCATCTACCATCTTGCCGTCTATCTCAATTTGTCTGCCAGTCTTCCCTTCCCCGAAACTCTTTGCTGCACGCCCCACTACATTTCTTCCCAAGAAACCAGCACCACCAGTTGCTAAGCCCAGGGCTGTACCAGCTGCCATGCCTGTTATCTGTTCTCCGAACCCTTGTATTTTTTGTCCGACACTTCCTGAAAGCTTAGTAGCAGCACTTTTCGCTGCATCAAGAAGGAAGTATATAAGTGCCATAGGAATAACAATGGATAGTACTGTGCCCATAAAGGTACCGCTGCTATCCATGTATCCTATCTGCTGAGCAAAGTCGCTAGAGATAACAGTGAAGATAACGTAGAGGAAAAATGTAAACACTGGAGCCATCAAGGCATAATTAGTAAGGTCACCAAGCCAGTCTTCCCATCTCAGTTGCTTAATCTTTCCGAGCATCGGAATATCACGACTAAGGAAAGCAAACGGAGAGAAGATCATACAAATATACAGGCCGACAACTCGGGCAATGAACAAGAATGCCACCTTGAAAAAGATAACTCCGGCAAAGCCCATAATGATTGCCGCAACAATACATACCACCATAAAATAGTTCACATAGTCTACCTCGCTAGTCCCTGCTGTCCCTGCTGTTGCGCCAGGCAAGAATCCGGGCTGAGAACTATTGGTTGTAGAAGTATTGCTAGGAGCTGTCGTAGGTTGCAATGTTGCAGTCTTAAACAGCTGTTGAGGATTGAATGAAGAAATGATCTTTTCTGACAAAGGCCAATACCCCCCCGGTCCTCGCCTTGCCTGTAGCGGATCACACTTCCCAGTATTGGTATCGATATTTACCTTGTCACATACCACCATCTGACTATAGAACATACGTGCGGTGATATTAGAAATATCAATGACCACCCTCGTTGCAAAAAGACTGAAGTTGATGAGCAGTGCGTTGATGATAAGTGCAGGAACAATCTTACGCATTGATCCGCTCTTGCTGGTATCAAAGACAGCAGAAAAACCTGTCCACACCATAATAATTATAAAAAAGATATTTGAGATATCACGCACCAGCTTCCAGCCGTTAACAGCAAAACCATATCGATATGAGGCATCGCTAACAGAATATCCCAAGAAGAAATCAAAGAGGCTGCCCAAGATACCGGCAACCCATGCAACTAGAACATAGATACCATATGCGAGATAAGCCACACAGCCATACAGTTTTGTACCACTGGTAACTCCACAAGTTGGAATATTGCTGTTGTCTGATGAGCTTGCGCTTGATCCAGCTGCAACAGTCTGGCTAGATTGTGTCACCTGCTGATTTATTGCATTTGCATTTAAGGGAATTGTTATTGAAAGAGGGCCTCCAATCTGAAAATACGTACTGCCTCCACAAAGATTTCCAAATACTGCTGCGTCAGTTGCCGAAGGATTGGCTTTTAGATAGTCCTGAGGGGCTGGATCCCCCGTTCCTTTCACGGCACAGTACCAAAATGTCGCCGTAAGTGAACTGCCGTTTCCAAATGTTATACCGTTGCTAGTACTGACAGTTTTATTTGTCGCATCGTATCCGTATATGTTACCGGTATTTCTTGGATCTGTTTTTGTGAAAGCAACAACAGGAAGAGCTTGCTTGTCGGCAATGTTGCCGTCTGTATCTGTTTCAGAAAATGCTTGGACCCCAGGGTCTGCTCTATTATTGGTGTATGCGACCGTATTAAGATAACACTGAGTCGTACCATTCTGACATACTTTTATAACAAAGGCTTCGTTGATGTGAGCTACTCTACCCCAGTGCAGAGCAATACTGTCTGGCTCATTTACGCTAGCGTTAATATGAGGAGAAGAAGTATCAACTCCAAGATTGGCCACGAAGACTAGCCCATCACCCCCTGTACCATTTTTACTTGCTGCGGCTACTGTTCCGCCACCAATCCCACTAGTTAACTTGCCATCATTAGAAGTAGTAAAATTTTTTAGATAATACCTGTAGTCTGTGGCAGCGTCAGCAAGCACGTGACTAACAGAAAAAAACACAACAACCAACCCCAATGCTACAGAGAAAAAGAATGTTTTGTTCAAACGAGAAAAAGATGATTTAATGCGACGAAATAGACGTGCGGACACTCGTACATTGTATCACGGAGCGCTACTTTTTTACCACAAATTAATGCGTAAAATGTTTTCAACTGCAGGAGTTAGAATTGGCCAGTCTTGCAATGCAGATCCGTTGACTTCAATGAATTGACGCTGTGTAAGGTCAAGCAATCCGTACTTAGTTTTGTTGCCTTGTGCGTAGGTAAGGATTGAGAATCCTGCCTTGGCAGGATCTGATGCCGTAAGAAAGTTTAGGCCTGTTTTTGCATTAACATAGCTTGGTACTGCAGGGTTTGAGTCATATGCTGTCCAGAATGGAGTGGCTACATGTACTCTCAGTCTGCTATCAGCTGCTGCATTTATATAAGGTAGCTTTGACTCGCAATAGCTATATAGTTCAAGTACGCTATCTGCTTTAAGGGTAAAGGCATCGTGGTTTGCTACCTCTGTCTCTACATCCGCGTCACTATGCAATGTCTGTGCAAGTGCATAGAAGCGGCTTTGCAGGATATTAAGCTGAGCAAGCTGTGCGGGAGTAAAGTCGATATTAAGGTCTTCATCGCTACATACCGGCTGACTAGTACTACTTGAATTGCCAATTCCTGAAATATTGATTGAATTGCCATTCCCTATTGTTCCAGTTGATGCATTAGGATTTCCTGCGCTATTGAGCCCCCCAGATGTTCCAGTACCGTTACTTATACCACTTCCCCCGATACCGTTTGTACCTAAGCCTGTTGCTCCATTGGTAAACTGGCTAACAGCAACGTTGCCGTTGCCATCAACACTAATACCCCCTGCTCCAGCGTTTGAACCACCGCCATTCGTACCAGTCCCCGCAGTGCCGTCTCCGCCATTAGTGCTTCCCCCAGTTGTTGTCCCACCGCCATTAAATGAAGATGATCCTTCTCCCGGTACTGTTTCCACAGGAGCTTTCTTAGTACTCAACCCCAGAAATTGTCTGAACGTCAAAGGTTCTTTGCCGTTTTTTAACGCGCTGTTGCGCCCGATAAGCCATATGATTCCTAGGATAAGGAAGAATGCGCCGATGAGTATGAGGATGATTTTTAAAATTTTGTTCATATGGGGCTAATTGATTACATCGTTATAGAAATAACTTGCTGAATCAGCAGAATGCTGCACGATTGCATCTGGCTTATCACTTTCTTGGCGAGCAACGCCGACAATAGGTGAGCTGTCGATTTGGTATGCACTATTTATACATGCCATATCAACTGGATTTCCTGCCGCTGCACGCTTCTTAATATAGTCAGCCTTGGCTGTGGCAACGATAGCATTAACCTGCTTTTGGATAATCTTCATTTGGTCAATGCTTGATTCAGTTTGCCCGATATTGTTATCATACTGCGTATCAATCTGACTAGAAGCTTGGTTATAACTCAACAAACTTGATGTTTCGTTGTACTCCTCTCTTAGAAAGACTCCCACGTATGATCCATCAGTATCATTTTTTGCTGCATCAGTGAACGCTTTTGCAACTTCTGTATTGTTGTCATAGAAGTGGTATTGAGTTGCGATTACATTGTATGCACCAGTAAGGCCCTTGACCAGTTGTCCTGTGCCTCCAGAAAAATCAGTACCCTTGTTCTGAAATACTCGAGGTACCTGCACAGTTAATCCTGTAGCGGGATCTCCAAGAAGCCCGTCTGTTGACCAGACTTGTGGAGGAGCACTGCTTGAGAACAGGCTCAATAGCCCTCCGATAACAGGAAGTGCTCCGAGAATTTTTTGTACAAGGCTAGGGTTTTTAGGATCCGCCTGCTGCAGAGAACTAACAAAATTATTTAAATTGCTTGCAGAATTTCCTGCCCATGTTGGGTTCGGTCCAGGAATACAATAGTCCAAAGCGCCAACCGTAGGAACGACTCGATTAAGGGCAATCTGAGCATCTTTTGCTCTGTTAACATAGTTAACCTGTGCTTGTAGCACTGCTCGGAACTGCTGTGGTCGAGAGATATCAAAGCTTTGATCGAGCGCGTTGCCTCCCGTTGTACTTTGGTATCCAAGATTTGCACCGTTAAGATTAAGCGCATTGCCGCTTGAATCAAGAATAATATTGTCTCCTTGAGAACTAAAGCCAAAATCAATACCGCCATTCATACCGCTACCCCGCAATCCTTTTGATAGCAGGCTGTTAACGAAACTATCAAAGAATCCTCCTAATACTTCATTAATCTTGTTTGCGTATTCAAGCTGACGAACTGGAGAATTGGTGATTGTCTGTACCTGACTGGCAATGATTGATCCCGGTGTATCAGTTACCCACTGCAAACAGGTTGGATTTTGAGAAAGACCGTTGCTGATAGCTTTTGCTGTGGTCGAGGTATCTACTGGCGCTGTCTCTACACAGTGCTTCATGTCCAAGAAACCGTTGTTACGCTGAATTTCAGCTTTTGAGCTTTCGGTAGAGCTACTTATTTTTCCCGCAAGATTGTCGTTTGCTGTAAACAAGGCGCCGATAGGGTTGTTTGCAGGATTAAGCAATGAACTCCATCCCCCACTGGTGAAGTCACCAAGGAATGAGTTGTATGCGTGTGCCTCTGGAGTATTAGGAGATACGTTCAGCAAGCCATCTGATTGTCCTGTAATACTTCTGAAGATTGTTGACTTCAATGCATTTCCAAATATTGGATCAGATCCTTGTGCGGTTTGCAGGTACGCTCTGATTTGTTGGTTTGCAACTGTTTTTAGGTATGAGTCTACATTCTGTACATAGAGAGGGTTGCCATTAAGCCCTGTATTTACCCAATTCAACGTTTTGTTTGTCACCTGAGCCAAGGTATTCTTTGCAACTGCATATGCAATACCATCAAGACACTGACTGGTTTTGTCTATACTGGCAAGTTTTTTTTGAGCTACTTCGTCTGAAACCTTTACAGCGTCACCATTTCCGTTAAATGAAGAAGCTGGTTTGGCAGCCTTTCCGAATACCGTTGCTGAAAGCAGGCTGCTTGCAGTATTTGTCAAAAATGATCCCACGTTAGTACAGCTGGCAATTGCTCCGCCGACACCACTAATGGATGCTCCTGAATAGCTATTGCCTGACCCTACATTAACGTTGGGATTAAATTTCTGAACTGTAGTGCTAGATGCTTGAGCAGCCTGACATCTACTAAGCGTGCTACCAATTAATCCCTTACAAGGACCTGTTGTTGGAGAGCTGGTGATAGGAGCTGCGAGTGCAGGAGTAGCCAGCAAAGAAGCTACTGTAGCAGCAGAGAGAAAGAATGTAAGTATTTTTTTCCAGTGTGACATGTTACACGTTAAGTATACCGTATTTTGTTAAATAGTCGTTAAGATCATACAGTGCAGTTTGTCCACGAGTTGTGTATATCTTGTAGAGAGCAATACCGACAATTGCTTGAGTACCGTTGTCTGCCATTTGCTGTAGGTATGAAAATGATGCTGCTGTTCCGGCAAAGCTGTTGATGATATCAAGATGGTATTGAGCAACGCCAACAGGAACCTTGATGGTACTTAGCTCCTTTGCCAATGCCGCATAAGTGTCTTTTGTCGCATCGAGCTGTGGAAGCTGACTATAATCCCCTGTCTCGGTAGCCTGTACGATGATTGCTGTATCGTTTTGACTCAAGTTATACTTGCCCATGATCTTTTGAAATGAATTATAGTACGCAGTTAATGAGGCAGTAGAAGTTCGAACAGTCGTAATATTCTTCAGAGAATACTTGTTGCTAATAGACGCAACGTTTACAGACGATCCAAGCTGATTGGCAACATCCTGTAGTGTTGAATCATCAATATTGTCATTCTGACTAAGTGCTGTGGTGATAGTAAAGAGTTTCTGGGCAATAGCATCAGTCTCATTGGCTGAACTTGTTGCAGTGCTTATCCCCAAAGCAAGCTTCTTTTCCTTAATGATTTCAGCATTAGGCTTCCCATCGGTGTACAACACCGCAGGATCAAGTCCCCAGAGCTTTTCTTCCCAGTCTGCAATACCGTTGCCGTTTGTATCCTTAGAAGTTATGTCTGTAATAGTAGTGTTGTCAGCAACGGTGTCTGTTTTCTTTGTTTTGTGAAAGATGTTATGAAACCAGTTAGTCTGCGCAACCAAAATAACCGCCACTATACCGAGGGCGATTCCTCCGCGAATCAGGAATTGTTTGCTTGGAACAGATGATGGAGGCATATGGGTGAAATTTAATAGCCTAGACCCGTATTAGGTGTAGAAATTCTGTAATTACTGCCGTTTGTGGTTCGTACAGGGTATGGAATGTCATATATTGTACAGGTACTAAAGTTCGGAATGATATTTACTCTTCCCAAGATATAGTCTCCAACTTTTGGTCTTTTGGTAATGTCGGTTGTATATAAGGACAGTTCATTTATTTTTGTAAGAGTTATAGGACCTGTTCCTGTACCGATACAGGTAACAATTGGAAGGCTTGTTGCTATCACTCTTCCCCCGAAAGACTTGGTGAGTAATACTGATGTTAGTGTCGACGCATTTGTAATCAATGGAATAGCAATAAATATCGCTATCATTATAAAAGAGATGATCATATGTCTTTTCATATCTCTAGTATACATTGCCAGTTCTGTTCAACCTAGAGAGCCTGCACCAGGGTCTTCCATGTCGCAAGAGCAATGTCTTCTGGTCTTGTTTTTGCATCAATACCGCTTTTTTCCAATGCGTTCAATGCTTTTTCCTTGTTTTCTATAACTTCAGACAGACTCCCTCCTATCTGCTTTCTCTTTTTCCCGAATACACCCTTCAATACCCTGAAGAATAGTGCTTCATCTAGGTTTGCAAAGAAGTCTCTATTAATGTCTTCTATAGAGAGTATTGCTGAATCAACTGTTGGTGGGGGCACAAATGCTCCGGGAGGAACCTTTGCAATAATTTTTGGTATGCCATAGGCCTTAACCGCTATAGAAAGAATGCTTTCCTTCTTGTCTCGAGCTAGGATACGTTCCGCAACTTCCTTTTGAATCAATACAACCATTCTTGTTGGCTGGAATGGAGTACTCAAAAACTTTTCGATGATAGCGCCAGTTATATAGTATGGAATGTTTGCCACTACCTTATACTCCTGCTTTCCATAGAAAGGAAGAGTTACAGGATCAAACTTTAAAATATCCTGTTCAATTAGCTCGAATACCCCCGCATCAATTTCCTTGGCAAATGCTTCTTCCAATACTGGGATCATGTCGCGATCTTTTTCGATGGCGATAACCTTCCCTGCGGATGCTAATAGTATTTCCGTTAGTGCTCCCATTCCCGGTCCCACCTCAAGTACGATATCGTTAGTCTTGATATCGCCGGCCTCATTAATTTTATTAAGCGCACTTTGTGATTTCAAGAAGTGCTGCCCGAGATGTTTTTTCGCTTTCATAATTCAATAGTGCACTACTACAGGAAGACAGTAAAGCCCGCCTCCCCGCTGCGGCTTTCTCTCTGGATATATTCGTCAGGAACATCCATTAAAAATTCTGATGGCAATCGAACATCACGCATGCCGAAAATAGTTCGCATGCTTGCGTAGGTCAAATATAATTTTCTTCGAGCACGAGTTACGGCAACATACATAAGTCGTCGTTCTTCTTCTGCATCTGCTCCAGTTAAGTTTGCATCGCGTTGGTGCGGAAACAATCCGTGTTCAAGTCCTGTGACAAACACCGTGCCGAACTCAAGTCCTTTCGCTGCGTGAATCGTCATCAACTTTACTCCATGCTTCTCCGCACCTTTTTTATTTTTGCCACTACCACTATCCTTATCGAGGTTGTCTTGGTCACTCATCAGTGTCGCGTCTTCCAAAAGTTTTTCCAAACCTTCGTATCCTTCAAGATGGTCGTATCGCAATCCCAATGTCACCAACTCTTCCAAGTTTTCCAAACGCTCTTCCCCATCAATTTTGTCTTCCTTGTATGCGCGCTGCATGCCGCTCTCAACGATGATGTATTTGATAGTTTCTGAAACAGAATGAAGGTCAGCGAAATCCCGAATTTTTTCGAGCATATCAAAAAAGTTTCTTACAGAAATTGCAGCCTTGCCGGAAAGCCCCTCGATTCCATGTACGAAATATTTGTCGATAGTCACCTTTCCGATTCCTCGTACCGGTGTGTTGATGATGCGCTTGAGATCAACAATGCTGTCAGGATTTTGTGCAGCACGAATGTATGACAGTACGTCCTTCACTTCTTTTCGCTCGAAGAACTTCACACCCAACACCTGATACGGAACACTGTATGAAAGCAGTGCTTCTTCGATTGCGCGAGACTGAAAGTTTGTGCGAAACAAAATCGCAATGTCATCCGCTTTCGCTCCGCCATCCATAATTTCAATGCAGCGTTCCGCGATGAACTTTGCTTCATCGTTTTCGTCATATGCCGCGTACACTGAAATTAGTTCTCCTTCCTCGTTGTTGGTGAAGAGCTGCTTTGGAGTGCGGTATGTGTTTTTGTTTACGATTACATTTGCTGCAGCGATGACAGTTTTTGTGGAACGATAGTTTTCTTCGAGCAACACAACTGTCGCTTCCGGATAGTCACGCTCAAATTCCAAAATGTTTTTGATATTCGCCCCGCGCCATGAGTAGATGCTCTGGTCTGAGTCGCCAACTACGCACAAGTTTTTTCTTGCGCCAGCCAACGCCTTGGCAATACGATACTGCACTTCGTTCGTGTCTTGGTATTCGTCGACGTGGATATAGTGCCAAGTATCATGACACCACGCCCGCACTGTTTCATTCTCCTCCAACAGTTTCACCGTTTCCAACAACAAGTCATCGAAGTCGAGTGACTTCTGCTCTCGCTTAAGTGCTGTGTAACGCTTCCAGACCTGTCCCGCCATGCGGTTACGCGGATTACTGTCCTTTAGCAATTGGTCAGGAGTTTGCAACGCATTCGCTGCGCGACTGATAGTGCTACGAATTGCACGAGGTTCGTTGGTCTTTGGGTCGAGTCCAAAGTATTGCAGGGATTCTTTAATGAGTGACATAGTATCTGCATCATCAAGGATGGTGAAGCGTTTCACTTCCCCTCCATACGCACCAAACCTTCTCAGCAAAAATACGCCGAGACTATGAAACGTACTGACAAACGGTATGCCGTTTGGTCGAAGAGCGGCCGGAAGAGTTTCTAACTGCACCAATACTCGCTCTCTCATTTCTTTTGCAGCCTTATTCGTGAATGTAACTGCCAAGATTGCAGTTGGTGTAATACCTTCTTCAACTAAGTTGCAGATACGATGAACAATTGTTTTTGTCTTTCCTGCGCCTGCTCCGGCAACGATAAGTAGCGGACCATCTTTCGATAGCACTGCTTTTTGTTGCGCCTCATTAAGTCCTTCTAGAAATTGCATGACTGTAGTGTAACATGACGGTCATCGCAAAAATGGGATGCCAAAACCGCCCTTGCTCTACAAGGGTTGTATGATTTTTTTGATTAGGCGAAACAAGTCAACTATTGTCAACGTGTAGTAAATACAGCATATAATCAACAAAATACATTGACGTTACCACTGAGACGTTGTGAAATCTAATAGGGTCTTCTTTTCTTGGTATGATTATCGTCTAACCTTATGGTACCCATTGATACACCGAGGAAACGCATTGCGTTCCTCATTATAACAATCACACTCCTTAGTTATAGCGCTAGTCCTGCCTTGGCAGCGACTAAAACTACTGTTGCAAAAAAGGCAGCTACTACTACAAAGAAGACTGTTGCTGTAAAATCGGCAACTGCTAAGAAGGCAACAACTACGCCTGTCAAAAAAGCTACAATTGTAGTTAAGGGAGAAAAAATTACTGCCAACAAAATTTCTGTTGTTGGTAACAATACTATTTCTACATACACTGTTAAGAAGGGCGACACACTTTCAAGTATCGCGCTTAAGTTTGATATCTCAGTAAACACACTTCGTTGGTCAAACGATCTGACAAGCAAGTCAGCAATTAATGTCGGACAGAAACTCACTATCCTTCCTACCAGTGGAGTAATTTACACCGTGAAGTCCGGTGACACATTGAGTGGTATTGCAGTAAAGTTCGAAGCTGATCAGGATGATATTTTGAATGCTAACAATCTTGATAATGCCAACAGTTTGAAAGTTGGCATGAAGCTGACAATTCCAAATGTTGAACCACTTAACAGTGCCGCTGCTGCAGAAGTAACTCATGACGAAACAACCCCAGTAGAAAATATTTCTCCTGTCGAAGTTCCAACAACAATAACTCAGACTCCAGCAGTGTCCCCTATCACACAGATTCTAACTCCTGCACCAGGTACTGTGATGACAGTAACTAATCCTGTGACTAAGGATACCTATTCAATCAATGTTACTGTTCCCGCTGCTGCAACTTCATACGCAATCCCAGCTGCAGATATTCGCGGATACTACTCTCAACCAGTTTCTGGAAAATTGAGTCAGGGTATTCATGACGTGAATGCAATTGATATTGCAACTCCAGTTGGTACAACAGTGCACGCTGCTGCAGAGGGTACAGTAATCGTTGCCAAGGGTGATGGAAAGTACAACGGAGGATACGGAAGTTATATCGTTGTCTCTCATCCGAACGGAACACAGACACTATACGCACACCTTAATACTGTAACTGTTGATCTCGGTCAGGTAGTAACACAAGGTCAGCCAATCGGTATGTCAGGAAAAACAGGAAAGGTAACCGGCGCTCACCTTCACTTCGAAATCCGTGGAGCAACCAATCCTTGGGGAGCGGATGATAAGGGAACAATATACAGTATCTAGGAATACTGCAATCGATGCAGTGTTTTTATTTTATGGCCTTTCTCAAAATGACATAAACAGAAAATGCCATACACGTAGTATGGCATTTTCGTTATCAAGATTATCTGAAGAATTTCTAAGGGAAACTTTATTTTTTAAATCTATCAAACAAAAGTGCCACTAGATTTCTAGTGGCACTTTTAGAGAATGTCTATTGCTCGTTCATGTGTGTCTTGTCCTTGCGAGCTGCAGGATTTGCTTCAAGACGGTCTGCTTCAATAGGTTGGTTACATACTTCGCATAGTCCGAATGTATTTGATTCAATTTTGCCTAGGGCAATGTTGATATCAATAAGACGAGCCTGAAGCGTAGTTACCATTGCAGAACGTTCTTCGAAATTCTCAAAACGATCAGCAGCGTCATTGTCATCAATTTCGCCCATCATGTCTTGGTCCGGAGTAGCGTCCCACATGTTAGTTTCAGTGTTAAAAATAGCGATCTGGCCGAGTTCTTCCTCTAACCCTTTCTTCTCGATTTCTAGCTTTTCTTTGAACGACTTTGTATTCATACCCCGTATACTAGCATGCTAGGACAAAAGCACAAGAAGCCCCCTGTTGATTAGTGCTGGGTGATAAGTGTGTCGTAAACGGCCTTTAAAACTTCAGGCGTTGAGGTGATAACAATGACATTGTTATTGGCATATCCATAGAGGAATACGATGCGCTGCTCCCCTGTTGCAGTATCAGTTCCGGTTAAGCTGCGGACGGGAAGATTATAGAAATACTGACTCTGAAATGTAGAGGAAGTCACTGGCATGGCGGTAACGGCAGGTGTGCTAGTCTTTTGGCTTGCCACCAATGCTGACAAGGCGGCTTGCTGAGAGTTCTCTGCTGGTGCAGCAGCAACTGGTTTTTCCGTAGTGTTAAACAGCTGTGAAAACTCGCTAAAGAGTAGCGGTTCTTCAGAAGTGAAGGCATTAGATGCCTTTTCTGGATTAGGAACGGAAACAATAACGAATGGCAGGATATCCTTCCCTGTGTTAACAACTCCTAGCCGCGCAGACTCAATAGCTGTCTGCAGGGGTTGTGAAAGCTCTGCTCCAATGAAGGAATATAGCTGGGTATTGGTAAGGGCAACATTGTTCTCCCCAACAAGGTTAACCAAAACAGGCTTCCCTGCAGGTAGTGTAGTTGAAGCGCGTAGCGTTGCCATGACACTGCCAATACTAGAGTTACTTGTAGCAATAGGATCAGTATTTGAAAATACTCCAACTGACACCACTGGCTGTATTGGTACGGTAAGGTGCATATAATAGTATGCACCATACGCAAGTACTGCTAATGTTAGAACAATCAGCAAAAAACTTGTTGTGCTATACCAACTTTTCTCCCTGCGCTCCGTCACTGTTATTATCTCCTCTGCCTCTTGTTCCCGTGCCTGTGTCAGCAATGACTGCACCTCTGTTACATCAGTCGCATTCATTGCCTTAGACATATCGTCTTGGTACGTATGCGCAAAATGCTGCTCTGTTTCGGGTTGTGGGGTTGTTTGCTCTGGTTCCATTGGTATTAATAGCCTAGGAGATATTTTCGAGGGTTGTCTGAAAGATCAACGAATTCATCCACCACTTCCTTTAATGCAGCTGATGCTGACTTGCCGAATGTACATGCCTCTACCTGCACACCGTGATGGTATCGAAGGTAGTTGCAGAGCGGTACGAAATCCCCGTCTCCAGACACGATGATAATCGCATCCAGCTTTGGTGCCATTGATACTGCATCGATTGCCAGTCCAATATCCCAGTCCGCCTTCTTGCTGCCATCATAAAAAATTTGTAGGTCCTTGGCCTTAGTCTCAATTCCCGCCTTTGTTAATGCGCTCAAAAATGCTTTCTCATCCTCGTTCTCTGTTGTGATAACGTATGCAATGGAACGAATAAGGTTTCGTCCCGCTAATGCGTCTTTCACTACGTTCGCAAAATTTACTTTTCTTTTGTATAGATTCTTAGCAGTGTGGTACAAGTTTTGGGTATCTATGAAAATTCCCACACGCTGATCTTTTTGTTTTATAACTGCCATACATTCAGTATACCCCATACACGAAAATATCGCCCGAAGGCGATATTGACGAAAGTTAGGCTTTGATAATTTTTAGTGCAGCCTTGTGCTTATCAGGGCTAGTCTTTTCAAGAATCTTAAGGTGTCCGCGACGATCCGCTACCATCTTGATAAGTCCGCGACGAGAGTGGTTGTCCTTCTTGTGCTTCTTCAAGTGATCAGCAAGAGATTCGATGCGCTGAGTAAGTACTCCTACCTGAACCACCTTTGAGCCAGTATCAGTGGCGTGTTCCTGGTGCTTCTTAATTACAGATTGTTTTTTCTTGGTCGTTAACATGATGAAAGTATCATACCACAACCAGCTTAAAAAAGCAAGCGGTGCCCTATAGTCGCACAATATGACCACAGTACTATATACTATGTCTATATATGGATATAGCTACAGCCCAACGTCAGTTCCTAGAATACATCGAAATCGAAAAAGGCCGTAGTCTCAATACGGTTCGTAACTATGAGCACTATTTGACCAAATCCTTTGGGGATATGGGCATAAAAAAGGTATCTGATATCAATGAGGACAAGCTCAGAGAGTTCCGCTTACGCCTTAACCGTGCTCCAGGGGTCAAAATCAAGGGTCAAACGGCTGGTACGATGAAGAAAAGTACCCAGAACTATTATCTGATTGCCCTGCGTTCCTTTTTAAAGTACTGCCTTAAGCGAGGATTCAGTTCCCTTGCACCAGATGCTATAGAACTAGCCAAGGTTGGTGCTCGTCATCTCGACCTTATATCTATAGGGGAACTTAGTCGTCTGATGAAGGCTCCAGACCTAAAAGAAATCAAAGGTATGCGAGATAAGGCACTGCTTGAACTCTTTTTCTCAACAGGGCTGCGTTTGGCAGAACTCTGTTCACTCAATAGAGATCTTGACCTTAGTCGAGATGAATTCTCTATTCGTGGAAAGGGAGAAAAGGTTCGCGTTGTCTTTCTGTCTGAGGAAGCCAAGGATGCTATTCGTACCTATCTTAAGGCTCGCAAGGATATGGAAGATGCCATGTTTGTAAATATTTCACGCAACAGTGCAACTGGTCGCCTTACTCCCCGCTCTATTGAGCGTATCGTGCAGGAGTATGCGATTAAGGCTGGTATATCAAAGAAAGTGACTCCTCACGTACTACGTCACTCCTTTGCTACTGACCTTCTTTCAAACGGTGCTGATATTCGTAGCGTACAGATGATGTTAGGGCATGCCAACATCTCTACTACACAGATCTATACGCACATCACTGACAAGCAATTGCGTGATGTGCACAAGAAATTCCATAGCAAGCGGTAGTTATCCACTGCTTCTTCTTTGCATAACTTCGCTAGTGCTCTATACTTATGTCAGATGATCGTTGTTAACTGAATAGTTTCCCAACCGCTCGCTTAACAGCGATCATCCTTACGGCATTATGCCAACACAAATCCCATAATCTTTTCAAACCGATTATAATTAAAGTGTATAAAAGAACTCGCACACATTAGATGTTCTTTAAAACTTCAAACAAAACTAACTTAATTTCTCTTAAAAAATACCCTTCTCTGTAATGTTTATTTAAAACATTACCCCCCATATATAACCGCTTTCTACTATAGAGGCGGTTTTTGTTTTGCTATACTATAGGCATGAAAATTATCTCTTGGAATACCAACGGCTTGCGTGCTACCTACAAGCAAGGCAACTTTGATCCCCTTTTTACCCAATACAAGCCAGATATCCTTTGTTTGCAAGAAACAA
The DNA here is from genome assembly GCA_028286705.1 of Candidatus Nomurabacteria bacterium. Lineage (GTDB taxonomy): Bacteria > Patescibacteriota > Minisyncoccia > Phycocordibacterales > UBA9973 > UBA4124. The sequence goes on along the minus strand of JAQBRC010000006.1, from coordinate 14,766 downwards.
AGGCACTTCCAGAGCAATTGCCTGAAGGCGCACGAGACGTCTTTGGCTACGACAGCTATTTCTCTTGGCCTGAGGTGAAGAAAGGATATAGCGGTGTCGCTATCTATACTAGAGAAACCCCTTTGAATGTAACGCTTGGTATTGGATTGAAAGGTCTTGATGACGAAGGCCGTACCATTACTGCTGAATACGAAACTTTCTACCTTATCACCTGCTACTTCCCTAACGGCGGAGGCGGTCCTGAGCGTTTAGACTACAAGCTGCGCTTCTATGATCAATTTTTAAAATATATAACTACACTTCAGAAGTCTAAACCTGTTATTTTCTGCGGAGATATAAATACTGCACATAATGAGATAGACCTTGCTCGTCCCAAGGAAAATGTCATGAATACCGGCTTCCTTCCCGTTGAACGTGCGTGGATGGATAAGTTGGTGAAGCAGGGATGGGTAGATACATTTCGTGCGCTGTATCCTGATAAAAAGGATGTATATACATACTGGGATCAGAAAACAGCCTCTCGAGAACGAAATGTTGGCTGGCGTATCGATTATTTCTTTGTTTCTGCGGATATAGCAGACAAAGTTACAGAGCTCGATACCCTAAAAGACTATTATGGCAGTGACCACTGCCCCATCATGCTTGATATAGAGCTCTAAAAGAAAATGCCATAACTAAATAGTTATGGCATTTTTGATTTCGTTCCTGAGGAATTTAATGTTTGTATGCACCAGTCTGTCGACCTCTGTACACTTTAACAACTTTTTGCTTCTTTCCGCGGATATGTCCAACGGGTACTGATTGTGATTGCGCAGCATAGGATTCAGACTCTTTGGTCTTACTTCTTAAAGGAAGATTGCTCATATTGAATATAAGATTGGTTTCTTTAAGAGTACAAGACCTTTCACCAAAAGGCAACTATATCTTGCCGTACAACACTTTCAATCCCTTCAACATGCTCGCCTTGATGAACTTGTTTGCTCCTTGGTCTGTAGCGAGATTAATCTTCTTTCCTAAGGCTTCTGCCAAGCTTTGTTCCAATGCCTTGAGGCTAATAATGGGCAATATCCCATTCGGACTAATCATTATATCTACCTGTTCTGCTTGTACTTCCCCATCTGCCACGTTCCCAAAGATACCTGCATAGAATATGGGATATTTCTTAAGAATTGGCTCAATTCTCTGCTTAATATCCTCTAAAGTCAGGTCACTAGGCGGAATCGGGGTAAATCCTTTAATTGCATAGGTTACACGAGGCGAAGCGCCCATTTTCTCTATATCCCCGTTCAAAAGGAGCTTTTTAAGGGCTGTATGTATGGATACCCTACTTTTCCCTGTTACACGTGAAAGTTCATGAGGTGTAACTGGAGTTTCACTGTCTTGAATGTAGTGAAACACTAGTTTATATGCTATTTCTTCCATACTTTACACTTTACAGTAAAGTGTAAAGTTAAGCAAATAATGACTAAATACTACTTTACTCGGTGTTTTTGACGCAGTTGGCCAACCTCAGCTTCATTGGCTTCTTCCTTCTTATCCTTAGCTTTTTCACCCAAAGCCTTTAAATCATTGTCTGCTAGGGAATCTAGGGCAGAAACACGTTCTGTTAGCTGTTCCACAGTGTTTATTTCAGGATTATCCAATACTTCTTCTAATAAAGCGTGTAATGTCCAGCCCATTCGAGGTCCTGGTTTCATGTGTAACGTCTTTATAAGGTATTCACCATCAATAGCTAGTTGAGAAACACTAATAGGATCTCGAAGCGCTTCTTCAATCATTGCGTGATATTTACGCAATCTGTATGGGGCTTCAACCTTTGCCATACCTACGCGGTCGCATTCGCGAACCTCCATAAGCAGCCAAATGTTTTCACGTGTAACCTTCTGGATGATGCGTCGAACAGCAGAAAGGGTGATTTGTTCAGTGTCAGAGAAAAACATGTGGTTTCTCACCAATGAAACAACCAATTCGCTTGTTTCACGTGAAAGCCTCATTCTTTCAAGGATTTTCTTGGTCATTCGAGCCCCAACGACCTCGTGTCCAAAGAAGGTATATTTATCCTTGGTTTTGTCATATCGACGGGTAGCAGGCTTGCCGATGTCATGAAACAGGGCAGCAAGGCGTACTTCAAGAGAGAAATTCTTGTCTGCAGCATGCTGAAGAGCGTGTAACAGGTGATTGTATACATCGTACAAGTGGGCACCTTTTTGCTCGCATCCAATGCCTTCTTCGAACTCTGGAGCGATAATGTGTAACAGGCCAGTCTTCTGCAAAAGATCTATGCCCAGAGCTGGTTGGTCAGATTGGATGATTTTAAGGAATTCGTCTCGGATACGTTCCTGTGAAATACGGGCTAATAGGGAAGACTTAGCTGTTAAGGCGGCTAGAGTTTCTGTGGCAATAGCGAAATGAAGGGTTGTGGAAAACCGAATAGCGCGCATCATGCGCAAAGCATCCTCCTCAAAGCGTATGTCTGCATCAAGGACACATCTAATTATTTTGTCCTTTATATCGGACTGTCCTTTAAATATATCGATAATCTGTCCATTATGAGGGTTATAAGCCATGGCATTGATAGTAAAGTCACGACGTTCTAGGTCTTTTTCCAGCTTTGTTTCATATGTAACACTGTCAGGACGGCGATTATCAGTATAAGTGCCTTCAGAACGGTATGTTGTAACCTGAACTTCTTCTGGTTTTGTTACATGTGTAACATCTCGAAGTGTTTCATCAGCAGAAAGGTCAATAACGGTGACTGTACCAAAGGTGTTTTCGTATACGGTCTTAATGGTAGGGAAGGCAGCTTCAATCTGCTCTGGATGGGCATTTGTGGTTACATCCCAATCCTTAGGAGCCTTGCCCAGTAATAGATCTCGAACGCAGCCGCCAACAAGATACGCTTCATAGCCTGCATCTTGAAGTGTTTTGGTTACATGTGAAACGAAAGAGGGGATCTTTGTATTGTCTATGGTATTCATGAGAATATGATTGTTGTGCACCTGGCAGGAGTCGAACCCACAACCCCTTGTTCCGAAGACAAGTGCTCTATCCATTGAGCTACAGGTGCGTAACAGTACTGTATCACTTTGATAGGGTTTTGTAAAAAATAAACCACGGTAGTATACTTATACTTGCATGAGAAAGGACAAAGAAAAAATATTTAATATGCGAAAAAGTGGCATGACATATAGGGCTATTGAGAAAGAAACAGGTGTTTCACGTGCAACCTTAACGAAGTGGTTTAAGAACGAAGAATGGTCTCTTCATTTAAAGCAGATAAATACAGGTGCACAAGTTGAACGCTCAACAAAGCGGGTTATTCAGATGAATGCGGCGCGAAGTCTCAAGCTTGAAAGCTTTTACTCCCTACAAGAATCTGAGGCAGCTGAAGAATATAAGCTATTTAGGAAAGACCCACTTTTTTGGGCTGGATTGATGGTTTATGCAGGAGAAGGGGATAAGAGAAGTCGACATATAATCCGCGTTAGCAATTCGGAAGCCTATATTCATCGCATTTTTTGTGATTTTTTAGCACGGTACCTGTCCTCCCCAAGAAACTTATTAAGATGTGCGTTATTACTATATCCTGATAACAACGAGCTAATCTGCAAGGAATATTGGTCTCAGCAATTGTTTATCAATACAGATCAGTTTCACAAGACACAGTTTTTACAAGGAAAAGAACCAATAAAACGCTTGCAATATGGTGTAGGTATCACTATAATGACGAATACTGGACTCAAGAAGAAGCTACTTAAGTGGCTAGAACTTGCCCAGGAAGAATCTTTTGCGGTTATAGTTTAGTGGCAGAATACGTTCTTGCCAAGAATGAGGCTCGGGTCCGATTCCCGGTAGCCGCACAATAGTAAAAGCCCCACAGTGTGGGGCTTTTACTATTGTGTAATAGCTCTCTAGAACCTCGTTTTATGGAACGTCTAATATAATAGGTCAACAGTCTTTTAGACAGAATGAGTCGAATATGGTCGCAATGACATTGGAAATCCTCAACTTTTGACAAAACTGTGGATAACTGTGTGTGTAAGATGGATAAGAGACTGGCTTTTATAAAGAAAAAATCATGTCTTTTTCAATTTCCCTTTATTTCATATACATATAAATAGAATAGAGAAATAGTGTGCCACGTGAAACACTTTTAAGTTATGCACCTTAAAAACAAAGGTTTCTACCCCGTGTAACTATAAATTGAAGGATCTCTATATTCATTGAAATAATAAGCGGTTCGTAGTACTATACGTTGACTAGGCAAAGGTCTAGAACAAACACCGGGATGTGGTGTAACGGCTAACATGCCTCTTTTGGGAAGAGGTGACTCAGGGTTCGAATCCCTGCATCCCGACAATATGGAAAAGATGCCAAGCTCCCTAAATAATGCTGAGGAGAATATCGGTACAATCGATATTAATGAGAAGGAATTTGAGCACTCAAATGTTAAGGAGCAAGTTCAGGGTGTAAATCTTGAAGAAAAGGATAATCTTATTTCCGCTCAAGAAATGGTCTTTAAGTCGTTTATTGAAAGTAGAATATATTTATTGTTCGAGGAAGGTCTCAATGATAATGGGTATTCTCCTGAAGAAATTGATGAGATACGAGAGCACCTCGATGATTTTTCTGTTGAAGAAAAGAAAAGAATTCTTTCGCTTACCCATGAAACTAAAAATCGTGTATTGCGAACATTTAAGGAGCGAATGGAGAAGCAGGGGCTACCGGCTTCAGATCTTGTTGATACGCTAAAAAGATTATCTGATCAGTTTGGTTTTGAGGTTGCATACCATTGTTCAGACGAGAATATAACAGCTACTTCTAAAAAAGAGTTTACCGGACAGAATGTTGAATGGGTTGATTCCTGGAAGATTAACGGTACGGAAATGGATCATCGCTTTGATGACAAGAAAATGGCATATTTTAGTTTTGATTATGAGCATTTGTATAGAGTTAAAAATCCTCGATATCTTTACCTTGTTCGTGTACGAACTCAGAATGGAACCGGTTTTCATACTAATATTGGAAATAACTGGGGCACTGCGCAAGGGCTTGATATTATCGATCAGATCGACCTTAGAAAGGTAGATCAGTTCGTTGATTCTCTCCTACAGGAATACAAAAACACCCAAACAAAAAAGGATGCAGCATAGTTGCTACATCCAATAGGGGATTACATATTTACAATACGATAGTTAACCAACAGGGTATAAAGAATAGTTTCTTTTCTTTCATTCTTTAACCATGTGGCCACAGAGGAAAACTTTTCTAATGTTTGTGTTACCAAATTTTTCAGTACAGATTTCTTAGGCTTTGCCTTGAATTCTGTAGATAAAAGGGTGTGTTCAAACAGTAGTTTGCTGAGGCTAATATTTTTTATAGCGTCAGTTTCCTCTTTCTCGGCAGACTCCAGCCCAGCTAATCGATTCGTGTGTATGTTCCACAAGAATTCAGTAATTATTTCGTACATTTCTTATATTTAAGGTTTCGATGTATATTATACACATTTTATATTATTTGTCAATGATTCTAAATAGAAAGAGTGTAATTGATTTAGAGCCGTATTTCTGTTAGCATAACAAGGTTAGACAAAAAGCGGGTATAGTTTAGTGGTAGAATGACACACTTCCAATGTGTAGACCAGGGTTCGATTCCCTGTACCCGCACATTAATGTACTTGGTACGCTATCTCCTAAGAAGAAACAAATAAGACGCCTTCTCGTAAGGCGTCTTATAGTAGCAACTTAATCGTTTGGGTTTTCACCGGCACCATCGCTGACAATGCTGTGTGGTGATAGGGCAGTACCTCCATCATCAGCAACCTCAACGTCAGTATCCTTTTCTACAGTATTTGTCTGTTCTGTAGAAGAGATGCTAGCGTCATCATTGGTCTCAGTATCTACTTGGGTAGTACTAGAAACAACGCTAGAGGGAGCAACCACTGCCTGAGATGGCGATGGTGTACTTTGCGCGAATGATTGCACTGCAATAGAGCTAATTGCTCCAACTGCTAGCAATCCTGTCGCGCCAATAAGGTATTTTTTATTCATATGGTACTCATTTATGCTTGTAGGGCGTACCCCAATCAATTCTTTTGCATTGGGATACACTAGTACATACGATCCAATTATGAGGTCTACATGAAGAGGAGTACTTCATCATATCTTCATTCTAAATGCTATAGTTAATAGGGTATGAAGATACTTCTTACAGAAGATAATGAAAAACTGGCACTTTCAACAAAAAAGGGCCTCGAACAGGAGGGTTATACAGTTGATGTCCTCTTTAATGGAGAAGAGGCCGAACGTCGCATGATCGCGAGTTCTCAGGATTATGACGCAATGATCTTGGATGTGATGCTTCCGGGCAAGGATGGAGTTTCAGTGTGCTCAGCTCTGCGAGAGGGGAATATAATGACTCCAATCATAATGCTGACTGCGAAAGACACCGTTTCGGACAAGATCGCTGGTCTGGATGCGGGTGCCGATGACTATCTCATCAAGCCGTTTTCATTTGAAGAATTGCTGGCTCGCATTCGAGCCGTACTGCGGCGACCTCAAGAAGTTTCACCCTTGATACTAAGAGCAAACAACCTTGAGCTTAATACGACTACAAAGGCTATAACGGTAGATGGCATTCCGTTATTGCTAACCTTGCGCGAATTCGGCATACTGGAATACCTTTTACGTCACCCCAACCAAGTCATTAGTCGAGAGCAGATACTTGCCCATGTCTGGGACTACTCATTTGATTCATTCAGCAACGTCGTCGACGTTCACATTAAGAACCTAAGAAAGAAATTATCACACTATGAAAAAAGCTTGGAAACACTTCGAGGAATGGGCTATCGCCTTACGGTCTAACATCTTTGTTTGGACGCGTATCAAACTGACTGCATTATACTTGCTGATCATTATTTTGACGCTGGCAATTTATAGCGCTGCCATGTACTTTTCCTTGATTAACAATGTTCGACATGAGTTTGTCGAGACTGCTGACCAAGTCATTCGTCACCAGGTATACGAGGCGGCAGTTGACCATATCCAGTTTCAGATTATTACGATCGATATCGTTATCTTTCTTTTTGCGTCAATTGGAAGCTACATATTGGCAGGGGTGACACTAAAACCTGTGAAGCGTTCACTCGAAGCACAAGAGGCTTTTAGTGCAGACGCTTCGCACGAACTCCGTACGCCATTGGCGGTCATGAAGACTGAAATTGAAGTGCTTCTAAGAAGCAAGGAAATGCTCTCAGAAAACGTAAAAAATGTCTTAAGGAGTAATCTTGAAGAACTAAATAACCTCACTACAATGACAAGCGATCTTTTAGAGCTTTCAAGAGGAAAGTCTGTAAAGGCAGGGCCATTGATACTAAGTACGATAGTGCAGCAGCAGGTAAGCCAATTGCAAGGTTTAGCAGTTCAGAAAAAAATAGAACTTTCTTTTACTGCATCGCTAGCTTCCAAGGAGGCTGTTATTAATGGCGAGAAGCAGGCACTAGGAAGAATATTCAAGAACATCATTGCGAACGCCCTTACCTATACTCGTGAAGGGGGATTGGTTACTGTTTCGGTAGAACGTAGTTACAAAGACGTGCTTGTAACCATAGTAGACAACGGTATCGGCATAAGCGAAAAGGATCTGCCACATATTTTCAAAAGATTCTATAAGGCAGACAACGCGCGTAGCGGTAGCGGAACAGGGCTAGGACTTGCTCTCACCAAGGATATTGTTGAGCAGTACCACGGAACGATTAATATAAAGAGCGAACTTGGCAATGGAACAATTGTTGTTGTTACGCTTCCTGTAAAGCAGTAAGCTATCTTCATCTTTTCTTCATATGATTTTAGTTAAATAAAGCATATGGATATAGCAATAAGTCAGTTTTTCTTCAGCCTTCGTTCTCTAGACAGAACAGCATTCTTTAAAGTAGCCACTTCCCTCGGTGACTTAAAAACAATAGGGATACTTTTTATACTAGTTGCGGGAATACTCGTGTACAACCGAAACTATCGATACCTAAAGGCATTTGTTATTGCTCTGGCAGTATCTGAACCTATTACATATATTGGAAAAATAGTGTTCCACCGCGCTCGTCCTCTCAATGCGCTATTAACAGAAACCGATTACTCTTTCCCTAGCGGGCACGCAACTATCGCCGTGGCATTCTATGGTTTCATTGCTATCATGCTGATGAAGAAACAGGTTTCAAAAAACTTAAGAATAGTAATTGCCCTTGTCGCAATACTAATCATTCTGCTCATTGGAATAAGTAGGCTATATCTAGGCGTTCATTACTTCACTGACGTTATAGCGGGGTTTGTAATAGGAAGCTTAGGTGTTTTAATTGGTATGACATTCCTATGAAGATATCAGTAGTCATTCCCGCCTATAATGAAGAAAAGTATATTGCCAAGACAATTGATGCTGTTCTTGCCCAAGAGTATTCAGATTTTGAAGTTGTCGTTGTTAACAACAATTCCTCTGACAATACGGCAAATATAGTGCGCTTGTACCTTGGCGATGAAAGGGTGCGACTGGTTGAGGAATCGAGACAGGGATTACTCTTTGCTCGAAGTGCGGGGCTTGCTGCGGCTACTGGGGCAGTTCTAGCGCAACTGGATGCAGACTGTCTTCCAAACAAACATTGGCTTTCTATTGCATCACCTTATTTCAAAGACCCGCATGTAGTAGGGGTGACCGGTCCATATGATTACTATGACGGTTCTTGGTATTTCAAATTTTTTGCCTTAGCGAGTCAGAAAACCCTTTACCGATTTTTTAGCTGGTATCTTCAAAAGAAAAAGAGGGGAGCACTGCTTATTGGAGGGAATGCTTTTATCAGAAAAACGGCATTAGAGAAAGCTGGCGGATACAATACCGCCTTGCAGTTTTATGCTGAGGATACTGATACAGCAAAAAGAATTGTCCCATTTGGAAAGATTGTCTTTGATACGGGACTGGTCATGAAAACGTCTCATCGCAGATTTGCCACGCAGGGATTTTTTACTACCTCAATGAACTATTACAAGGCATTCTTCAGCCTTGCTATTGGTCGGACTTATTCAAGCGAACAAAGTGCTGAAATAGTTCATCCGCGATAGCCTATGGAAATAATCACCTACAACATTTGGGACTTGCCGTTATGGTTTGTTCGAGACAGGGAAAGACGACTATTGCAGATTGGTAAGTTCTTGGCAGACAGGAAAACAGATATTATTTGTCTGCAAGAATCATGGAGTCTCAAACACCGGTCATTGTTGTCTGAATATATGAGAAGTCAGGGATATTATGATGCTGTATCAGAGGCAGGAATACGACGAAACAATGGTGGACTGCTTACGTTTTCAAAGTACCCCATCAGATCGGTACGGTTCATTCCTTTTGGCAGGTGGGGCATATCGGTCAGCGAGATTATCGGAAACAAGGGCGTGCTTGAGACTATCTTGGAAACGCCAAAAGGGCTTTTGCGTATACTCAATATTCACCTTCATCATCAGTCGAGTAAGTTCATAAACACCAATAGAATTCGCATACGACAATTGCATACGCTTTTCGCCACAATGAAGCATGAGCCTGATTTGCCCACTGTGTTAGCAGGGGACTTCAACGAACATGACATGATGAAAGATAGTCCGTTGGGAAAGATGCTCAACAAGAATGGGTTTGGTCATCATGATGGTTTCGAAGGTGTGTTCCCATCATATCGTAAGGAAAATCCTCATGTTAACAATTGGATAAACAGGGTTCTTTTGTCTGAACGGTATGACTATATCCTTACCAAGGATATAGAACAATTAGGGTTGAGTATTAAAAGCAATGAACCCTTGTACATTGAGCCAGCACTTTCTGATCACGACCCCGTTTCTCTGATATTAGTATAAGATGATATCATTAGGACAATGAATGAACATCTAAAATATTCGATTGAGAATATAAAAAACACAAGAAAGGAAATCACCCTTCAGATTTTATTGGTATTCATTCTCCCCATACTTCTCGTACACTTAGGATTTATCCCCTTAAACAGGAGAGTGTTGCTGATGGCGATAATTGTAGTTGTATTTCTTGTAGTACTTTTTGTGGAAAAGTGGAGCTGGCGAATGCTCGGTGTTCAGAAGTCTACCTTCAAGAAATACCTCTTGCCCTACGCCATCTTCACCCTTGTCATGACCCTTCTCATCACACAGTTTGGCGAAAGCATTACGAAGGTTGAGGAACTCAGTGCGTGGTGGAACCATCAGCACTTCCTGTATACATTCTTCGTTGTCTCAGTATTTCAGGAAATAATATACAGGGGATACCTTATGCCTGCCCTTGGAAGGCTGTTCAAAAACCCTCTTTTCATTATCGCGCTAAATACTGCTTTGTTTGTCTTTCTCCATACGATCTTTCCTAATCCGTTGGTAGGGCTGCCGGTTGCGCTTGTCGGGGGACTCGGTTTTGCGATTATGTACTATCGTTATCCTAGCTTGCCACTTATTATTCTGAGTCATTCGCTCCTTAACTTTTATGCCGTGCTGTACGGATTCTTCGTCATACCGGGAATCACTTATTAACAGGCTTCTTCATGAAGGCTTCATATATGATTTGTATTCTTTTAGCATATGAATACAAAAAATATCGGAAGGCAATTACTGAACAAAGTCCCTGAGATAACCCTTTATTTTTGGATCATCAAGATCCTTTGTACAACGGTAGGGGAGACAGCTGCTGACTTTTTAAATACTAATCTTAATCTAGGGCTAACAGGTACCAGTCTCGTCATGGGAGTATTGCTTGTTGTTGCGCTTATATTTCAGTTCCGGTCAAAAAAATATACTCCAAGCATATACTGGCTTTCAGTAGTGCTGATCAGTATTGTTGGAACGCTCATTACGGATAACCTTACCGATAATCTTGGCATTTCATTGGTAACAACGACAATCGTATTTTCTATCGCACTGGCGATAACGTTTCTTATCTGGTATGCCAAGGAAAAGACACTTTCCATTCATTCGATTTTTACCAAGAGCAGAGAAGCATTCTACTGGCTGACAATCCTGTTTACCTTTGCATTGGGAACCGCAGCGGGCGACCTTATCGCTGAAACGCTCAACGTTGGCTACTTTATATCCGCAGCATTGTTTGCAGCAGCTATTGCGGTCGTATACTTTGCCCACAAGAAAATGAAAATGAATGCAGTGTTTTCTTTCTGGATAGCCTATATCCTTACGCGCCCATTGGGAGCATCGATTGGTGACTTCCTGTCACAGGACAAGATTGACGGAGGTCTGGGGTTGGGAACTGTTGTTACAAGCGCCCTTTTCCTTATGGCAATATTGGGGACTGTCATATACCTAACGACGACGAAGAAGGATGTTTCGACCGAAAAGGTCATTGTGTAAAGTTCATCGAAACTTCATCTAGGGAAATTACTATTAACCCGTAACAGCTAATAATCGAATTAATACATATGGAAACTATTGAAAACAAAAAGGTGGAGTCAAAGACAGTAGTAATCAGCAAGAACGCTATTATCTGCGGACTTGCGATTGCATTGGTACTTATGACAGCAGCTACTATTGGTCTTGCTGTCTCACGAGAAGAAGGTCATGGCGATCGTAACGAGCAAGGTCAGGAATCGATGATGCGCGATGATAACAATACCAACCCTAACGACGGAGAGGTACAGGACGATCAGCAACCTGCAGCAGGTACAACTGCAGTCCCTGCCCCAGCAACCTCAACAACTGTTCAGGCACAATAAATTTATTACGCTAAAAAGCACACTCAAGCTGAGTGTGCTTTTTAAATACTTAAAGCATTTCTAGGTTTCTAACCCCATATTCTGTTATCATATAGATATATGGAACAATTAAACATACAATTTCCTGAAGCACCAAAAGTACCTCAATTCTCCCAAGAAGAAGTAGTCGCCAATGCAAGAGCGTTATATAACATCTACAATAGACCCCTTACTCAAGACGGGGATGGTGCATGGTATACAACTGATTTTGATGGAACGCATATAAAGGCTGAAGAATGGAAAGAGAAAATGGACAACCTTCATTCCCCTAAAGAAAACGAACGAAAAGACTTTAATTAATATCAGAGGAAGGTAATAATGAAAACCCCCATCTCTGGGGTTTTTCATTATTACTTTATAAAAAAACGTACTATAATTGGGTAATGAAATCTTTTCCCCTAAAGAATATTTTTATTGGGGCTACGCTAGCTTTAGCTCTAACAACTGCAGCTATCGCTGCTTCTGGTACCATTGATCCTGCGGGAACGGGTCAATACAAAGCAGCCTTTTTGGACTCTAGCTTGATGACTGATACGTCCATTAACTTTGGTAAGTTCACTACACAGTCTCAATACAACATAACAATATCTGATACAGAGTTGCGCGGGTATGCATGGGGTTCTTCAGTTGGGTATATTGTTACCAACTGTGTAAATACTAGTAGTGGTTGCACCGCCGCTAATGGAAATTTTAAGATCGCTAACAATGCAGGAGTACTCTCAGGATATGCCTGGGGAGAAAACACCGGATGGATTAACTTCGGCCCATTTACTAATGGCAGTATTTCAACGGTAAAGATTGGTACAAACGGAAACTTTGGAGGTACCTCTGGTCCTGCTGGATATGCCTGGAGTCAGAACTATGGGTGGATTGTCTTTGACTGTGCCAGTGCTGCTACCTGTGTACACACTAATTGGGTAATGGATACAAACGGTGGTACTTCAGGTGGAGGGGGTGCGGGAGGTGCTCCGGGTACTCCCGGCACTCCAACTACTCCTCCTCCGAACCCCACTACTCCTCCGCCCGAAACGCCACCGCAACCTACTCCGCCTACCACTCCACCAGCAGATCAGCCACCAGCAAACAATCTTCCTGGTGACATGCAGGAGCCTACGACTCCTCCTACGGATACCCCCACCGACACTCCCACACCAGGAATTTTTGATAAAGGTCTTCAGCTTCCCCCAGGGTTTCTTGAGTCTATTGGAACAATTTCAAACACTATTGTCGGTGCATTGGGCACTGCGACAAAAGTAATTACTGATATTGGCAAAACGTTGGCACCTGCTGCAACCAAGGTATTGAATGTTGTTCGTAGTCCAGAAGGAGAAAAAACAGCACAGGTTGCAACAGCTGTTAGTGCGGGAGCGACATTGGTTGGCACCGTAGCGGTAGTTGCATTGGCTAACCCTATCAGCATCGTTGACCTTATTCTTCTGCCGCTTCGATTATGGACCCTTCTCCTTGTTATCTTCGGATTCAAGAAGCGACGCCATCCATGGGGAACTGTATATGATAGTGTAACCAAGCAGCCAATTGATCCCGCATATGTGATGTTGACTGACCTTGATGGCAACGAAGTCGCTACTTCAATCACTGACATCGACGGACGATACGGATTCTACGTATCGCCAGGCACGTATCGAATCATTGCTAACAAGACTAACTTTGAATTCCCCTCGAAGAAATTGGCCGACAAGACAGAAGATGAGCTCTACGGTGCTCTCTATCTCGGAGATGTAATTACCATTAAAGAAGAGGGAGAAGTTATCACCAAGAACATTCCTATGGACCAGTTGAACTTTGACTGGAATGAGTTTGCCAAGACTGAACAAAAGCGTCTTTCATACTACAAGAAAACTGACGTTCTTATCGCCCGTATTTCGACAATCTTCTTTGGTCTCGGTTTCTCAATCGCGGCAATCTCATTGATTGCACGTAACAATATCTATAACAGCATTGTGTTTGTGGTATACCTTGTGATGTTCCTTATTCGTCAGTATAGTCCGGCATACAAGGCCAAGGGTTCTATCACTGATGCCATTACAGGGCAGCCACTGCCATTTGCAATTATCCATGTACTGTCTCTTGCTACAGGGCAGGAAATTACCCACAAGGTTGCAGACCGTCTCGGCAACTACTACTGTCTTGTTCCTAACGGAACATACAGCGTGACGGTTGATAAGAAGAACGCAGACGCAACATACACCAAGGTTGCGACGCCACAACCGATAACGGTGAAGAAAGGATACCTGCAAGAAAGCTTCAAGGTATAAACAAAAAAGACTCCCAGAAGGGAGTCTTTTTTGTTTGAACTATTGTCCAATGAGAGCGTGAATCTTTTCAACAACTTCGTCTAGAGTGAAGTTAGACTTGATGAGGAATTCAGCTGCACCGCCATCAATCATCTTCTTCATGTCTCCGTCACTTGAAAGATTTGAGAACACGATAACAGGAATGTTCTTGGTCTTCTCATCTGCCTTAAGGTTCTTCAATACCTGCTCTCCGTCAATGTCAGGAAGCATCATGTCCAAAAGGATAATGTCAGGAGTTGAGGTTGCAAGATTCTGAGTAATGTCAGCCTTGGTAATTGCTGTAGCTACCTCAAACCCGCTCTTGGTGAACTTTGAACCCTCAATGTTCTTTAGAAAGGTGTCGTCTTCGATAATTAGTATTTTTTTCATATGCTCAAGTATAGCGTTTTTAGGGAAAATAGGAAACTATTGCTGCAGGGGCAGGGTGATTGAGACAGTGGTTCCCTGGTGTTCTATGCTGTCTATGGCGATTGTACCACCATGCTGCTCAATAATATGCTTGGTGCTGTATAGGCCCAATCCAGTGCCTTGCTGAGCGGTATTTTCAGCTCGGAAGAACTTCTCAAAGAGATGCTCTTTCTTGTCAGCAGGAATACCCGCTCCGTGGTCCTGAACAACAAGCAGTGCCATAGTGTCTTTCAGGGACAGGGAGATATCAATCTC
>JAQBRC010000016.1 GCA_028286705.1 Candidatus Nomurabacteria bacterium | reverse complement strand
CCGAAACATAGTATTCGGAAGGGCTTCTGTTACGGTACCTCTAACTGACTCTTCTTGTGTTGCCATTGACAAAGGACACTATACTAAATTTTCCTGTACGGGTCAAGCATTTACTTGATTTGTACCTTTATGCGGTCAGCTTGGTATGGAAAATAGGGTGCCCAAAACGGCATAAGTGAGTATTGGGCCGTATCTATCTCAGGAACGGCTGAAATAACTGCCTTAAACTGGTCATGAGAAGCGCCTAACAGGGACTGCTGAATGGTATCAACAGGTGCCTTGGTAATGATGGTTCCCTGCCCTGATACCGAAATAGTTATAGAGGAAGGGATGTTCTTGGGATCAGCAGGCAATACAGATACAGGCTCTATTTGAATAGCACCAAGATCAGGAATAGTAACATCAGGATACAGATGATCGGCAATGGCCTTCCGAGCAATGGCCTGCTCCAGACTCTTGCGAGGGATAAGGTATGACACCATAGTCCCCTTCAGTGTTGCTGGGAACTGAATGGTATTTCCCTGCAATATCAAGCTATTGTTATCAACAGACGTAAATTGCAGATCAGGGAATGTAACGAGGTTGTCAGGAATCTGAGAACGAGTCTCTCGTGCTAACTTCTCCTGCAACGCTCCCTGCAATGTGACCATGGCCTGAGCGCGATCTGCTTCAGTCAATGTATGCACTGCACCGTTTTGTCCTCCATTGAGCGCACCGGCAGAGGTTGCATATACCAGCTTGGCATTTGCCCCTGTCCAGCCAGAGATGGTGAATGAAGTACCATCAGAATTATAGGTTGGCCCAACGTCAGCTGCCACCAATGACACAGAGGCACTACCTGCAACCTTCACTTTCCCATTAAGCGTATATCCAGGGACACTGACCGCGGCCTTGGTAACGTATTTCTTGCCGTTAACGCCAGTAAAGGTAGTACCAGCCTTAATACTCACTCCCTTTGTACTGTATGCATTAAATACCACGGCACTGCCAGTGGCTTTAGTGGTACTGGTAGTGATTGCTGAACCAAAAACTTGTCGAGTGACAGTATCTGTGACAACCATTGTCTGAAAGGACAATCTGCCTTCGTCAGCGGTCTTCTCGTTAGCAACTTCCAATTGAGTATTAAAAAGAGAAAAAGGAATACGACGTTCGGTAATGGTAACGCTGGCATGAACGAACTTAACTCCAGCCATATACAAAAGTCCGATAAAGATCAATGCACAGGCAATAACGGCCATCTTTTTCCATCGGGCCATAGGACGATCATCAGCAGCGTGGTGTTTTTCAGCTACCTCGTCATAGCTGCCCTTCCACATTGTTGGCATTGGCTCTGGATCCACAATACCCTTGTCCTTGTGCTCTTTGCGAATTACGTCATACAACTTCATTGCCATATTATATCAATCGATCAATAAATAATGCGCCTATAGCCAGACTCGGATCAGGCGTTTCTGCAGCTGATGCCTGAATCTGGGCTGAAAACTTCAACGTGTTTAAAAACACTGGCACAAGCTCAGGTGCCGTACTAGCATGCTGCAAGAACGTATCTGAGGAAATAATGCCCGTGAACAGCGCTTCAAAGCGCTGGTCGCCCACGATATACCAGTGCGGAGGAACATGAAAACCATGAGTTCCTTCCGCTACCACTTCATGCAACAGCTTCTGCCATTGCAATGCAAAGGCATTGATTGCCTTTTCAACGATACGAACATTGTTGGGCGATAGCTTGTCTAGGCGATATGCCTCAACAAGAGCCCGTGCTTCTAATGAACTACCCGTTACAGAACTTAACGAACGATATAGCTCATATACGCCTAACGGAAAAGAGTGCTGAGAAACAAACAAATTGTCCTTCACAAAGGCAATGTCGGTCACTTCCTCGCCAACGTCGACGATAACGCAGTTAGACTGCACTCCGCCGTTGTCTCGCAATGCTACATACGCTGCATGAAGACCGGTAGTGACATGGATAGTACGATCGCCATAACTCCGTCGGAGAATACCAGTAAAGCGCTCTACAACAACTTCAGGTACCAATGTCACCATCAACACTATCTCCATGGACTGCACTTTCTTGCCATACGGATCAGTGGTTGAATAGCCGTTAAGGGATATTCGAGACACCTGTTGTTCAACAACCTTAAAACTATCTCCAAAGGCATCGCCTGCAGCAGACGTTTCCTTTAACAGAGATTCAATTTCCTTTTCAATCAATGAATCGACCAATCGCTTGGTGCACGTAAATACTGGTGTTTTGTTATAGGTAATTGTTCGAGTGTATGAGGTATACCATGGTGAGCCCAATACAACCTGAATTGCTTCAGGATGATGCACATCAGCATTACGCACATGATCGATAACAACTTCCAATGCCTTGGCAGTGTCGTCAACAAAACGCACAATATTAATTTCATCATCAAGACCACTATCGCGTCGCTCTTGTACCATGAGACGAACACTCGTCTTGTTATCAGTCGTTGTAATGAGTGCATGTGCACCGCCAACGCTGCTTGAGCTAATGTCAAAAACTGCAATAGGAGTTGCTTGTGAAGCCATGCGTACAGTATAGCAGCAACAGGATGAATATAAGAAGTTGATAAATAAAAAACTCTCTGAACAGAGAGTTTTTTATTTACGAAAGGGTCGCCTTGATTCTTCGAACTCCTGCAGCAACCGCTTCTTCCTTTTGAATCTTGAATGTTCCAAGACCTTCAGTCTTTTCAACATGCGGTCCTCCGCAGAATTCCTTTGAGATTGCAGTTCCTGCCTCATCTTCAATGAAGTAGATACTCACAACATCAGGATACTTTGCGCCAAATTCCATTTCTGCACCAATACCTTGAGCTTCTTGTAGGGGCATTTCACGACGACAAACATTGTGATTAGTCTGAATCCATTCATTAACTTGTCTTTCAACTTCTACTTTCTCTTCATCAGTCATCTTGCGATCAAAGTTAAAGTCGATACGAAGACGTTCTTCGGTGATATTGCTTCCCCGCTGGTGTACGTCTTTTCCAAGCACTTTCTGCAAAGCTGCAAGCAAGAGATGGTGTGCGGTATGCAATTGAGTTGTCTTCTCTCCTGTATCAGCAAGCCCTCCCTTAAACTTAGCCGCAGCACCTGCACGGGATGAGTCCTGATGAGCTTTCATCTGAGTATTAAATGCCTCCCGATCAACAGTCATGCCTTTTGCTGAAGCGAGTTCTTCGGTAACCTCGATAGGGAAACCGTATGTAGTGAACAGAGTAAAGGCATCAGTGCCTTTTTCAAATTCTTTTATTCCGCTCTGAATAGTTTTATCAAATTTTTCATCCTCTGCCTTAAAAATATCCATTATTCCCTTCTTTGCAACTTCAGGATATGCAGCGGAGTAAAAATTAATATAATGATTAAGAATGTTAATTCCAGTATTAGCTTCGACATTTAATATCTTAGTCTTCATTACGGCTCTACGAATAACGCGCCGAAGGATATATCCCTGGTCCTTGTTAGCAGGTGTCACGCCATCAGCAATTAAAAACAATGCTGTTCGCAAATGGTCAGATAAAATACGCGCATCGCGCTCTGTATAATTTTGAGCGCTTTCTTTTATTAAGTTCATCGCTGGAGCAAACATGTCTGCTTCAAACACATTAGACTTGCCCTGCACCATCATGGTAATACGCTCGAGGCCTGAACCGGTATCCACGTTGCGCATACCGAGCTTTCCGATTACCTTTCCATCCTGTTTCTCGTATTCCATGAATACATCATTCCAAATCTCAACAAGCTGCCCAGCATCATCTGCTGCAACATATTGCTCATGAGTCATGTCTCCCAATCCATCAGGGGTTACATCATAAAACATTTCAGTATCAGGACCGCACGGACCATTGTCTCCTGGACTCCACCAGTTATTCTCTGCAGGCAAGAAATAAATACGGTTTTCTGGCACATACTGCTTCCAGATTTCAACTGCTTCCAAGTCACGAGGAGCATTTTCATCTCCTTCAAATACTGTCACGTACAAGCGGGCAGGATCAAGCCCAAGACCTTCTTCTTTGGAGGTGAGGAATTCAAAACTCCACTTAATAGCATCTTCCTTGAAATAGTCTCCTAGAGACCAGTTTCCAAGCATTTCGAAGAATGTTAGATGGCGAGAATCACCGACATCATCAATATCTCCCGTACGAACACATTTCTGTGCACTAGCCAAACGATTGCCTGATGGATGAGGTCGTCCCATCAAATACGGCACTAATGGCTGCATACCAGCAGTATTAAACAATACTGAGGGATCGTTCTTTGGAACCAAAGAAGCTGATGGCAATACTGCGTGTCCGCGCTTGGCAAAGAAGTCTAAAAATTTCTGTCGGATGTCTGAGGAAGTCATAGCATTAACTTATATCTTTTTGTATTTTTTGGCTAGTTTTTCGAGTTTTATAATATCAGCTTCAATTCCTTTAAGTCCTGCTTCAAAGAAAGCTTCGTTTGTATTAATACCAATAGACTTAAAGATGTCCTTCGGACTCATTGAGCCTCCTGCACTAAGGAACTGTTCAATCTTAGCCTTGTATGACTTATCTGACTTCCATTTTTCATACAGGGTTCGACTAATAAGAAGTCCGTATGCATAACTATATACATAGAAAAATCGTCGAATATGGCTCCAATATACGAATAGGTATCCGTCTTCTTCATTGAGCTCTACTGCATCTCCCATGTATGAGTGCATATGTTTGTTCATCAGCACTGCCATATCTTCCTTAGAAAGTTTTCCTTCTACTCTAATTTTCTGATGCAGTTCTAATTCAAAGTTAAAACAAGCAATCTGGCGCATAACGGTAATGATATCTCTGCCAACTCGCTGATGGAGCAGTACCATCTGCTCTTCTTCAGAAAGTGATTCCATTAACTCATCAGAAACAAATTGTTCAAAGAAAGTACTAGCAACTTCTGCAACAGAAATAGTATAGTCACGATACAGAGGAGAATTTTTTCTACTCAATTCTCCATGAAAAGCATGTCCCATTTCATGAGCAAGTGTTTCAACTGATTTAATATTGTCCGCGAAGTTTAACAATACAAATGTTGGCAAATCTGCATTAGACATACAGTATCCTCCTCCTCGCTTCTTTTGCCCTGGATAGACGTCAATCTGCCCCTTTGCTAAATAACTATCAAGAATGTTGGCATATTCTGGACCGAATTTAGTAAATGTATTCTTAACAAGCTTAACACTAGAGTCAAAATCAAATTTCTTTTTGATTTCTCCAATGTTGGCATACAGGTCTGCAACCTCTAGTTTCTTTTCACCAAGTAATTTAGCGTGCAGTTTGTAGTACTTACGACTTGCAGAAAAATACTTTGTGGTACTTTTTACAAGTGCCTCAATCTCCTTCTCATCATTTTCATACCCTAATACAGTCGAAGTATAGGGATTCTTAAACCCTCGCTCTTCATCAACTAATTTCTTAAAGTTATAGACAGCATTAATTTCAGCTTCGGTTAAAAAGCTCATCGCCTTAAGCTTGCCATTTACCGCTCTTCTCAATGCTCGTCTTTTTTCTTTGGGCAATTCAGGAATAATTTCTACCGCTTCAGAAATAGGTATCATTTTCCCATTATGAGGAACAGTCTGCTCACTCAGTAGCTTCTTATTGGCATCCACCCACATTGAACTACTAGTCTGTCGTACCAATCCCAAAAGTTTCTCTTCCTTTTCAGAAAGATTATATTTCGCAGTATCAAAAATCTTTTTTAGGAAATAGTTAAAGTGCTTAAGCAACGGATCTTTCAAATAGGCAGTCTGTGTACTTTTTGGAAGCAGGGCAATATCCAGTTCAAGGAATTTAATCTTGTTATAGGCCTTTTGTAATCGCTGGTTAATTACAGATTCCTTTGCAGAAATAGTACTGTTGGTTGTATCAATATCCTTTGCTAGAAGAAAATAAATTAATCCTTTACTGTCTGAAACACCAGCAACCTCTTCATATTCCTTTAATGCAGCAGACAGTCTCTTTGCGGTTGAGGTAAAATCCTTGCCTTTGTATTTCTTTTCAAAACCTGAAAACAACGTCTCAACTTTCTTAACATCCTTGTCTATTTGCGGATCATTCTCACTCTTATATAAAAGACCAAGATCCCATTTAGTTTTATAGTTCTCTTTTTTCATATAGTTACACCTCCGGCTCTACAGGAGCATCCTTCTTGATAAGTCCCAACTTGGTAATCTGTCGCTCAACAAACCACAACACAATAAACGCAAACAGTGCGAGCATGGTAACGATAGAGGCCAGTTCGTAGAAACCAAAACCACACGCCATACCGATACCAGTAGCAACCCAGAGACCGGTTGCAGTAGTGATGCCAATCACCTTCATATCGCTGCGAATGATTGAACCAACACCTAGGAAGCCTGCTGCAGAAACAATAGCCGCAACTAGGTGGAAGTCATATGGAAGACTGTACTGTTCTGCAACTAAGCGAGAAATAATGACGAACAATGCAGCACCAAGCGATACCAGTGTATAGGTACGCATACCAGCAGTCTTGTGTGCCACAAAGCGCTCAACACCCAATACCATGCCCAAAAGCATAGCCATAAATAATCTAATATAAATAACGTTCGTCAAAATAGGAGTCATGCAGACAGTATAGCGCAAAGGGTGGGAAATAAAAAAAGCATGTACATTTGTAATAAATGTGACATGCTTTTTGTGTTTTACCATCCTCCCAATCCTTGAGAGATTACGTTTATGGTTCTTTGTGTCTGCACTTGTGCCGGTACCTGTTGCTCAATAACGTAATATGGATGTTGTCCAACATATTGACGCGGTGGCTCAGAATACAGATAGCCTTCATTGTAATAGAGCGGATAATACCGTTCGTTGGCATAGTAGCAAAAATTGCTACTACCATTATAACTGTATCCATATATTGGATAGTAGTTATTAAACAGTCTTGCTTCCAATCTATACAGTCCAACTGCAGCGCCTCTAACCAAACCATTCACAGCGCCGGCAAAAATGAATTTTCCCAAGGTAGTTCCAAATGATTCAGTACGATCCTGAACATTATTGCCATATTCATACGATGCGTATGAAGATTGACCCTAAGGATGTGTCCCATTGTCGTATTGCTGCGCATAGCAGCCAGACAATGAAATAATCAATGATAGTGCCGCGATGGCGGTAAACATACGTGCTTTCATATATTCAGTTTTTAAGTTTTTATCTGATTACACCATAGCACTTTTATGACAAAAAGTCAATAACACCGCCTCCTATCACAATATCATCCTTATATACCAATAGGGATTGTCCTAGAGGTATTGCTTCGTCGCCCTCCAACAGAATTGTCTTGTCGTTTAACACTTCTGCCTTCAAAAGCGTTCCATGGTATCGAATCTGAGCTGTATATGCAGTTCCCTGTTCTGGATCAATAAACCAGTTAGTGTCACGCAGGTTAACAGTCACCTTTCCTGAAGTGTTTTTTTGACTATGTACTGTTCTTGCAACAGTTATGGTGTTGGCTTCAACATCCTTTGCAATGATGTAGTACGGGGTGCGGTTAGTATCCTTCTCAGTTATACGAAAACCGTGTCGTTCTCCTAAGGTATAGAACCAGACACCATCATGTTCTCCAACAATCTTCCCTTCTTCATTCAACACAACACCGGGCTGCTCATCAATGTAGTGTCGAAGAAAATCCTTCATATCAACTTCTCCTAGGAAGCAGATGCCTTGGCTGTCTTTCTTGGTTGCAGTAAACAAGCCGGCTTTCTCTGCAATGGCACGTACTTCTTTCTTCTGTAGGTGCCCAATTGGAAACTGAATCTGCGGCAACAAATCTTTTTCAATCATCCACAAGAAATATGCCTGATCCTTGGCTGCATCCATTCCCTTGTACAATTTTCCATCTTTTACCTGTGCATAATGCCCTGTAGCAATACCAGTTGCTCCATGTTCCTTGGCATACTTCCACATCGCGCCAAACTTAATGACCTTGTTGCACAGTACGTCAGGATTAGGAGTTCTTCCTAACTTGTATTCGCTGATCATGTAATCAGCAACACCCTGCTTGTATTCTTCGTTAGCATCGAGAAAATGAAAAGGGATATCCAATGCGGCACATATACGCATTGCATCTCTCTTTTCATCTACCCATGTACACGGCACCCAGTCAGGAGCCCATGTCTTCACAAATATTCCCTGAACATCGTATCCCTGTTCCTTTAACAGAAAAGCCGCGACAGAGCTGTCCACTCCGCCGGAAATACCCACAAATATTCTTTTCATATTATTCATATGATGATACTAGCATTTATTAGACAAAGGTAAACTGACCGTCTTTATAGATAACAGTTTCAGTGCCATCCTTAAGTGTTGCAGTAACTGTTCTGTTAGTAGTGCTAATAATGTCAGTATGCACTTTAGGACACTTGTTAAAGCCCATTGCAGCCCATTCTTCATCAGTTGGACCTGCAGTATCGCCATCAAAGGTGTCCTCATACGAGTCACCAAGCGCGATATGAGTATTGCCCTCCTCTCCTCCAATATTCTCGTCATAAAGTGTTTCAGCCATACTGCGAGTGATGCGAGAGTGACGACGATCAGTGAGTGAGAACTCACCGATCTTATTGGCGTTTTCATTAGCAATCATTTCCAGAAGTGTTTCTTCATTCTTTGTCGCTGTTGCTGTAATAACAACACCGTCTTTAAATGCTAATGATACGCCTGATACGCGCTTGCCTGAATAATACAAAGGTTGATTGAAAGATATCGTGCCGTTGGTACCTCTCCAGTCGGGGGAAGTGAAAATTTCAAAGCTTGGAATATTTGCTCCTGAGCCACCCTTCCAGCGACGATGTTCGCCTATGGTAATGTGCAAATCAACATCGGCACCCTTGATATGCACTTTTTGAATTTGCATCGCATCCATCTTGTCTCTAATAACCTTAATCTCTGCCTGGGTATGTTTCCATGTTGCAACAGGATCTTCATCGCGAAGATAACAGGCATTAATGATCTGTTCCCAGTATTCCTCAAGCGTCATGCCAACCTCATCAGCGGCAGATTGAGTTCCGTACAGGCATAATGTCCAAGAAAACTTTCCAAGACGCTCTTTCTGTGTGCGCATTTCCATGAATGGCGCCTTTGCAGCATTCATTATTGCAATCTTGTTTGCAGGAACGCCTTCAAGCGCATGAATGTCAGGCTCAGCAATTATGAAAATAATGTGATCCATTTGATCAGCAATTCCCTGCCAGTATTTCTCTGGAAAGAATGCCAACTGCTCGTCAGTTCCAATTTCCAACAATGCCTTATTGGTGCCATAGCGCTCCACCTCATCAGGCAAATAGCGATGCAGGACATTCCCTCCCGCTCTCCAGATTTCCTTTGAAATCTCTACAAACAAATCCTTGGTGCATTCTTGCCCAACCAATAGAACCGTTTCGCCTTTGTTAATACCCTTTCCGTGATTTAGTCCGTAATGGACCATAACGCGAGCATACTTATTCAACAATTCATCTGAGAGCTTGTACATAGGATTATTTCAACTTAAACAATTTCTTAAACACCTCATACGTTGCATACGCATCAGCAAATGCTGAGTGTGCCTTCTTGTTCTCAATACCAAAATATTCAGTTAACGCTTTCAAAGAGAAACGATTAATATCATCCTGATCATGCAGCATCGCAAATGCAATCGCAATAGTATCAAGCTTGTGATAGTGCATCTTGTTTTCAACGCCAGTGCTCTTGAACGCTCGCTCGATAAAGCCATAGTCAAAGGTAACGTTATGAGCAACGAATACCGCTCCGTCAGTCTTGTCTGCAAAACTCTTCATTGCATCTTCCAGTGATACTGCAAACATCCAATCTGCTTCGTTGTACCCGTTAACACGAAGTGCTGCCGGTTCCGCAGTCTCAATATGCTGAGGCAGGATCTTCAAATCAAGCTGATCGATAACAATCAATTCATTGTCCTTGAGCTTCGCAAGTACAAGGCCCAATTCAATAATCTCAGCCTTGTCGTTATCAAGTCCAGTTGTTTCAACGTCTATAAATGCCAGTGGTTGTTGTAATAACATGTTATTTTAAATAAGTCTTAATGTTCTGCTCATGTTCCTTGTAGGTAGAAGCATAGTGTATGTTGCCAAAGCTATCATGTAAATAGTATACGTAATTGGATGGTGTAGGACTAATAGCTGCCTTGATGGTTGCAAGACCAGGATTGCTAATAGGATTAGATGGCAATCCCTTGATCTTGTACGTTGTTGGCGCCGCATCAACCTGCAATGCCATGCCGCTACGAATACGGTTCCAAAGAATACCTGCAATGATGGCTCGGTCATTGGCTCCGTGTGCTTCCTTTTCTATGATCGATGCCATGACAATAATCTCAGCCTCTGAATGACCAGACTGTGCAATACTATCTCGCAACGGCCTAACCTTCTTTTCATAGTTCTGAGTGATATCAGCAACAACACTGCTTGGCAATGGCGTACCGAAGAAGCTGTATGTATCAGGAAACAGGTATCCCTGCTTGCCGTTAGTTAACGCAACAAACTGTGTGGCGTCAAATTCAGGAAAGACTTCCTTTAAATGTCGCGCAATATCAGCATTGGTATAGCCTTCAGGAAACGTTATTTTCTGTTTTGAAATACCAAATTCCTTTCCAGAAATCCTTAATGCCAATGCCAGTGAAGACAAGGGTTGATCAAACGTATATTGCCCTTCGCTAATATGCTTGTCGTCGCCTAGCAAGCGCACGAAGATACGAAATGCCAATGGAGACTTAATTGCACCCTCGTCAGTAAGTTGCTTGGAAATATCAGCAATATTTTCGCCTTCGGAGACAGTTAAGACATATGGCGTGGGAAATGCTGCGGGAGGCGCAAGATATGCCTTATACAATACGCTAAAGAAAATAACGCCAAGAAATATGGTAACAATAATACGGCCAATGAAGCCTCGTTGAAGAGACTGCATACTATACTGGAAGATTTGCTGGTGGTTCAGCCTTAGTTGCCTCAATACGTGTGAAGCTTGGAGTTTCCGCTACGCGACCAGGCAAGTGGAACATAGTTGCCAATTCTTCAGTTGAAAGCACAAACGCTGCCTTCCCCGACTTTTCAGGATAGGTAACATATTTTTGCGGCTTGATAAGATCAAAGGCACCATAGAAATATGCGCGAGCCTTGTATGCATCAAGTATGCCCTGCTTCTTCTTAATAATCTTGCTACCGGTAAGATCCTCCCAAGGAAAATCAAAGGCTGTTGGTCCTTCAGGCTTGAAACTGTTGAAGTCATTGGAACTATACTGACGAACCATGCCAGTCAGTCCAGCAATACGGTTAGCGTCAAACTTGTCTTTCTGCGTCACATACACCGCACGAATACCTGAATCAAAGGCAAACTTGCTGCCATTGCGTTCAATGGCTTCAATCACCCCTTGTTCGCCGCGAGTGGCGCGACGAGTTGCAATGGTTTTTCCTTCCTTGTCCTTTTCATTCAGACTGTCATTAAATTCCTTGATGACTGACTTAATCTTGTCAGGCCATTTTTTGCCAGATTCTTCACCGTCCTTGCCCTTTATGGTAAAGCGGTCGGTAACGGCACGGACCATAATCTGAAACCAGATTTGTTCTCCTGTGCCAATAGAACCCATGAATTCAAGCATGGGAGTAATGGGATCAATACGCTGTTCTTCGTCGAGTGAACCAACTGCACGATCAAGCCCGAAATCAATATAGGTCTTGATTGGATATGCCTCATCCTTGGCAAATACAAACTGCGTTCCCCAGAGTCCAATAGAGCCGGTTGTAAAATCAGGAACACTGGTAGTGTAGTCCTCAACTTCTGATACTTCAGCCTGAGGATACTGCGCATAAATTTGCGACTGAATGATAGCCTTAAACTTAGTAGCAGTCCGAATATAAAAATGAATGCTTCCTTCTATAGAAACAATTTCCAAGGCAAACCAGTTGCGCACTGCGCCCTGCCAGTATTTCTGCAGCCAATTGCCGTGTCCTCCAGTTTGATACAATGAGTTCAATACCAGCTCCATAGCTAATGGAGACTTAAAGACCTCCTTAGGTGGCTTAACTTCAAGCAATGTCCATTTAATGGAACCGATGAACAATGTCTGTACATAGGACACCCACAGGTGCCACGCAAGATATACCAATAGCGGTACTGCGATAATAAGTCCGATGACTCCCTGCCAGAATGAAGGAGCGATGATCGTTTGTTGCATAGGTATTAGTATACCATCCCGTATTTAAAAAGTGTTACCGCCAGAACTAGATCCATTGCTTGGAGTAGCTGTTTGAGCGGGTGGAACGTATGTTTGCGCAGGCGGATTGTACGCTGGAGTGTTGGTTGTAGTTGTCGTATTGGTGTATGTAGTGTTTTGTGCAGAAGGGTTTGGCACAAAGTATGAATCTCCAGTTGCCCCAGCGGGAGCACCGATAGAAGCACCGGGGGCAAGCTGAATCGTAACGCGAGTCGTAAGGAAGCTGCCGTCACTACGCGCAGGACTAGTAAGAATCAAGTAGGCAGTAGTACTTTGTGCGGTGCCGGACAACGGCACTGTTCCGCTAAATGTTGAGGCTCCTAAGCCAAGGAATCCCTTAGAAACAGGAAGCGCTGTATAAAGAGAAAGAGGATTACCCTTGCTATCAACAACTTGCGCGTTAATAGTTTCAGGA
>JAQBRC010000005.1 GCA_028286705.1 Candidatus Nomurabacteria bacterium | reverse complement strand
ATTCTGTTGGCCCATTTAAGAACACCGGACCATTTCCTTCAAAGGCGGATCAGAATACCACCTACACTGTTACTTGTACCGCTCGTCCTTCTGAGAATCATGTGACTAACGTAACTGCCAGTGCAGTGTTGCCCGCAGGAGTGACATGGGTAGGGGCAATTGCACCGACTGGTTCTGCAATTTCATACAATACAGAGACTCGTGCCATTACATGGAACGCAGGAGTATTGCCACAGGCTTCCAGTGCCTCACAAATTAAGACGGTATCATTCCAGATTAGTGTTCGTCCACCTAAGGCGCAGATTGGCCAACCGCTGCAACTGCTTGGAGAAACGACTGTTGTCGGTACTGACGGGGCAGTAAATGTACCACTGACGATTACTCGACCAGCCTTAACTACCGCGCTTTCTAGCGATCCGCAATATAGGCAAGGCAAGGACCGTGTGTTACCATAGCCCTATATGGAACACGTTACGATGGAACAACTGATTAGTTTGTGTAAGCGTCGAGGCTTTATTTTTCAAGGCTCAGAAATCTACGGAGGCCTAGCCGGAACATGGGACTATGGTCCTCTTGGCAGCGAACTGAAGCGCAACATTCAGAATGCATGGTGGAAGATGTTTGTCACTGACCGTGAAGATATGTATGGCGTTGATGCTGCTATTTTGATGAATCAGAACGTATGGAAGGCATCAGGGCACGTTGGAGGATTCGTTGATCCGCTTGTTGAAGATCTAGTAACAAAGAAGCGATACCGCGCTGATCATATTCTTGAACAAAATAATATCAATCCATTGGGTATGAACCTAGACGATATGTCTAAGGCAATTTCTGATAACGGTATCAAGAGTCCTGATGGAAACGTGTTTGGAGAAGTGCGAACATTTAATATGATGTTCCATACAAACGTCGGTGCAATTCAGGACGAAACATCAATCTCATACCTTCGTCCAGAAACGGCGCAGGGTATGTTTGTTAACTTCAAGAATGTTGTTGATAGTCTTCATCCTAAGTTGCCATTTGGTCTTGGTCAGATCGGGAAGGCATTTCGCAATGAAATTGCTCCTCGTGACTTTGTCTTTCGTTCTCGCGAATTTGAGCAAATGGAAATTGAATATTTCGTAAAGGAACAGGATTGGGAAGGACGATTCTCTGATTGGATTAACTCCATGTATGAATGGATGGATCTTGTAGGTATTCCGCGTTCGTCTGTGCACGAGCTTGAAGTTGCAAAGGAAGACTTGGCACACTATTCAAAGCGTACTATGGATTTTGAATTTGATTTTCCATTTGGAAGAAAGGAACTCTATGGTTTGGCATATCGTACTAACTTTGACCTAAACAATCATGCTGAAGCAAGCAAGGTTGGATTGTATGTTGTTGATGATGAGACAAGCGAGAAGGTTGTTCCTCATTGTATTGAGCCAACGTTTGGATTGGACCGCACTATTCTTGCTGTTCTTGCCAGTGCATATCACGAGGAAGGAGAAGGGGATGACAAGCGTATTGTATTGAAGCTCAAGCCTTCTATCGCTCCATACAAAGTATGTGTTTCTCCATTGCTCCGTAACAAACCAGAACTCATGGACAAGGCTCGTGCGCTTCATTCAGCAATGAAGAAGGTGTTTGGGAATGTCACATGGGACGACAATGGAAACATCGGCAAGCGATATCGTCGTCAGGATGAGATTGGTACACCGTATTGTATTGTCGTAGATTTCGATACGCTGGGAGAAAATACTGACCTACTTGATACTGTAACGGTTCGTGATCGTGATACTGGAACACAGGAACGAGTAGCAATCAGCAATCTCGAACAATTCTTGAAAGAGAAGATGCAATAAAAAAATGCCCATCCGTAAACGGTGGGCATTTTACTTTAATGCAGATAGGAAATCATTTCCTCGTGCCTTTCTTGCGTTAGGGGTTCTGACTCTAACTCTTTAATTTTTTGATCAATGATGTTTTGATCGGTAATTTTGTCTCCATATACGTCAAAAAAGACATATTTTTCTTTCGTGACGGATCTGAAGAACAATACTGCCGCAACTATTACGGTAGCTACTGGTAATCCAAGTAATATCATATCTTTTTCTTTTACCATACACCTTTCTATAAATACTTGTCAATTTTGCATAAAATCCCGCTTTAGGCTTTAATGAACGTATGAAAATTATCCAAAAGAAACTCCCTAACGGTCTTCGTATCGTTATGGCTCCGCAGGCAGATGCCGCAACAGCAACAGTATTGGTATTAGTCGGTACCGGATCAAAATATGAGACCAAGAAGGAAAGTGGCCTATCGCACTTTCTGGAACATATGTATTTCAAGGGAACCACCATTCGTCCCAGTGCTCGCATCATTTCCGAAGCGTTGGATAACCTTGGAGCAGTGTCTAACGCCTTCACCTCACACGAATACACCGGATACTATGCCAAGGGAAATCCCGCACACGTTGATACTTTTATTGATATTCTTGGAGATATTTATATGAACTCAACCTTTCCCGAAAAGGAAATAGAGAAAGAAAAAGGCGTTATCATTGAAGAGATAAACATGTATGAAGACATGCCGCAGCATAAAGTTTGGGATACGTTGTTTCCATTGATGTATGGCGATCAGCCAGTCGCTTGGCCAGTGATTGGGAATAAGGAAAATGTTTTGAGCTTTACACGAAAAGATTTTCTTAAGTATCAGAAGGAACACTACACTGCAAGCAATACGGTGGTTGTTGTAGCAGGAAGTTTTGATGTTGCTGTTGTTCAGCAGTCAATCAAGAAAGCATTTGCTGCGCTTTCAAAGGAAAAGCCAAAAGCGGCAAAGAAGGTTTCCGACAAGCAGACAGAGCCAAAGAGCGGTGTCTTTAAGAAAACTACAGATCAAATGCATATTGCATTGTCATTCCGTTCAATACCGTTTAACCATTCAGATGGAGCGGCAGTATCACTGCTTTCAACAATACTAGGAGGAGGAATGAGTTCACGACTGTTCCTGCATTTGAGGGAAGAGCTTGGCGCTGCATACTATGTCCGTGCAGAACAGGATCCGTTTCTTGATCATGGCATGTTTACTATCACCGCTGGTATCGACAAGAATCGTTATGAGGAGATCATGAAGAGTATTGTTGCTATTCTTAAGGAAATAAAGGACACCAAGGTTCCTGCAGAAGAGCTGAAGAAGGTGAAGGAATATACTCTGGGTATGATGCGTCTCGGATTGGAGTCTAGCGACAGTATTGCTGGTTTCTACGGCACTCAAATCCTGCTGAAAGGGGAATATAAAACACCAGAACAATTAACCAAGGAGTATATGAAGGTGACTGCTGATGATATTCAGCGGGTAGCGAAGAAAATTTTTGTTTCCAAGCATACTAACCTTGCTGTTGTTGGTTCAATTGAAAAGGAGAGTGGTATAAACGACCTTCTAAAAAGTCTCTAGTTCGTTTTAGAATTTAACGATTTTGTTCTATAATTACCATGTAATGAATAGGAGCCTTCGTAGTTTTTTGAATGCGCATAAAACACTCATAGTAAGTGTTCTTTTTCTCGTACTCTTTTCCTTCGCTGTCTCATCTGCCGCTCCTCTATATAATCCTGGACAGACACTAGATCCGCAATGTGCACCGGGGAGTACTGATTGTACCGTTAGCATTAGCCCATGGAAAGCTGTTACAGGTGGTATCAACTATTCAGAAGGAAATGTTGGCATTGGGATAACTACAACACCCCGAGCGGCGTTAGAGATCGGGGGCGGAGGCACGTTTCTTGCTTCAGGCACTGGATCATTGGCGGACTTGGGTGCTGGGACTCGCATGGCGTGGAGTCCTTCGCTCGCAGCCTTTCGTGCCGGCTCTGTATCAGGAACACAATGGGATAGTGCCAATGTTGGATACAGCTCTGTTGCATTCGGGGAAAACAATATTGCTTCAGGTGAAGCATCTACGGCATTCGGTGTGGGAAATACTGCCTCTCAATTTGGGGCAACCGCCTTCGGCAATGTAACCACTGCCTCTGGCGATCGTTCCACCGCGTTCGGATATTCCTCTATCGCCTCCGCTGTCTTTTCCACCGCCTTCGGCGCTGCCACTACCGCCTCAGGAGTTTTTTCCACCGCGTTCGGCGCTGTTAGCACTGCCTCTTCTTCCTTTTCCACCGCGTTCGGATATTCCACTATTGCCTCGGGCGGGAGTTCCACCGCATTCGGCAATACCACTACCGCCTCCGCTGCCTATTCCACCGCCCTCGGTGCCTTCAACATAGGAGGCGGCAATCCTATTACATGGGTCTCAACCGACCCGCTCTTCGAGATTGGTAACGGGATAGATGCTTCGCACAAGTCTGATGCCCTCATGATTCTCAAGAACGGCAACGTCGGCGTCGGCACGACGGCTCCCGGCGGGGTGCTGACCGTCGCCGGCAGCCGCACCGCTGCCGCCTGGGGCTTGAACGGCATCAATTTCCAGACTGCTGCAGCGACGTATACTGACTCCTCGACTCCTGCTGTGACCACCGTCGCCAGCAACATGGTGAACTCGTTCGGCATTCCTACACTGGCATCCACTAATAATACAGTTACCTATACTAGCGCTGCTTCGGTGTACATCGCCGGCGCGCCGGTTGCGGGCACGAACGTCACGCTGACAAACAAGGCGGCATTGGTGGTGGCAAGCGGCAATGTCGGCATCGGCACGCTGACTCCCCGGACACTTTTGAATACATACCAGGCGTCAGGAGGAACCATGATCAAGCTGGATAATGACGGCGTTGGGTCCGGAAGAACTAGCGATATCGAGTTTGGCTACGATTCGTTCCCTACCAGGGTATACGCCAAAATAGGAAGCTATCTTTACCCGGGAGGAAATACTGCTCTCGCTTTTTATACCACAGCAGATAGTGGCCTTACGTCACCAGAGCGCATGAGAATTGATTATAATGGAAATATCGGCATCGGCACTACTGCTCCATCTGGGCTGCTTACGCTTGCAGGAAATAAATCCGCTGCCGCCTGGGGCACGAGCGGCGTCAACTTCCAGGCCGCGGCGGCGACGTATACTGACTCGTCATCTGCAACTGGTACCGTCACCAACAACATGGTCAACTCCTTCGGCATCCCGACGCTTGCCGCCGCGAACACTGGCGTGACATATAGCAACGCCGCGACGGTCTACATCGCCGGCGCGCCCGTCGCGGGCACCAATACTGCCATCACCAATCCCTACGCGCTGTACGTTGCGGGCGGCAACAGCAATTTTGGCGGCAATATCAATGCTAGCGGCAGTGGAAGTTTCGGTGGTCCAGTGGCTATTACCGGAAACAGCAATAGTTGGTATGGCCTTACGATTACCAACAGTAATAACACTGTCAATGCCGGCAACGGCCCAACGCTCCGGTTGAACAATGACAGCACCAGTTACGCCCAATTTTCTAAGGCCGCTTCAACCTTTACCTCTTGGAATATTATAGGTGCAAATGACGCTTTTCTGCTCAATGACCTAACAGGCAATATAGATATTATTAATACCGCTGGTACGATACGATTCGGGACTTCAGTAAGCACTGTCACCCCGGCGCTTACCATCAATACCAACGGCACCATCAACGCCGGGGCAGACTATTCCGCAAGCTACACTGCCAACAGCTACGTGCAGAAGAGTTACGTGACAGGAAATTACGTTCCCTATACTGGCGCGACCTCCAATATAAATCTTAACTCTCAGAATTTAACAAATGCCGGTCAATTGGCAGCTGTCTCGGTAGTGCATGCCAGTACGGGAACCACATCTGAAACTATTATAGGTAATGGTGGGAGCACGTTTCCAAATGTAGGCCAATCAGCTAGCTTTGGATCCATACAAATTGTAAACGGTACCGGTACTAACTATATTTGGTCTGCAACTATGTCTGGCACCAATCAGTTACTATACTCATCCCCAGCATCACACATATTCTTCGTGAATGGCACGACTCAGGCTTTAGCAATTTCGCCTACTGGAATAAACGTATCGTCATTGCTTGCCCTTGCAGGCAACAGGAGCTCGCTATCATGGGGAGTGGATGGCGTCAACTTCCAGACTGCTGCGGCCACGTACCAGGACACGGGCTCCGCCGCGGCTGCCACTATACCCGTGCGGGTCGCGAACTCGTTTGGCACCCCGACGTTCTCATCGTCAAACGCCATAACGGTAACGAGCGCCGCGACGGTCTACATCGCCGGCGCGCCCGTCGCGGGCGCGAACACGACCATCGCCAACTCCGCGGCGCTGGTTGTCGCCAGCGGGAAGGTCGGCCTTTCGAACACCACCCCCGGATACCTGCTGCATGTTGGAAACAATACAGCCAGCGGCATTGTTGCCCGGTTCGAAAACAGCACCGGCACGTGCGACATCAGCCCGACATCCACCGCGCTTGTCTGCTCCTCGGACATGACCCGCAAGAAGAACATCGCGCTTCTTGCCGATGGCAGCGCGTGGAGCTTCAGCGGCAACATCGCCGCCGGCAGCCAGACGGTGCTCGGCCGCATCCTCGCGCTTGCCCCCGTATCGTACAACTGGAACAGCGAGCCGGATGCC
Organism: Candidatus Nomurabacteria bacterium; assembly: GCA_028286705.1. Lineage (GTDB taxonomy): Bacteria > Patescibacteriota > Minisyncoccia > Phycocordibacterales > UBA9973 > UBA4124. The sequence goes on along the minus strand of JAQBRC010000005.1, from coordinate 6,053 downwards.
GCCCCGAGGCACCCGGGCTTCATCGCGCAGGACGTGAGGCAGCTGTTCCCCGACCTTGTCGCAGTCGATCCGAAGACGGGCCTATTGTCCATGAACTACACAGGACTGATCCCGTATACGGTATCGGCGATCCAGGAGATGAACCTTAATATCATGAATATTGGTGATTTAACAAAAACAAATACATGGAGGGACAGTCTTATTGCGTGGCTGGGAAGTGCTAGCAATGGCATTAAATCTCTCGTTGTTCATGACAAGATTTGTGTTGATGACGAGTGTCTTACAAAGAATGACATTCACCAATTGCTACAAATGAAGCAGCAAAATAATGGAGGTTCAGCTATTGTGGTCACCCCTCCTCCTATTGAACAGGCGGGTAGTGATACAGGTACGCAAACCCCAGAAGTACAGCCGATAGGGGAACCGCAGACTCCTATTACAGAACAGCCTCCAGCAGACCCTGCTCCAGGCACACCTAGTACTGGCTTGTAAGGCTTTCCGAGCAATGGTACCATTACGAATATGAACGACTCTCGATTAATCAGAATAAGTACCGACACGATAATTCGGGGTATTTTACTGATTGCTCTTGCTGTAATCCTCTTTATTATCAAGGATATTTTGCTTCTTATCCTTGTTTCTATTGTTATCGCCTCATTCGTTGAGGCGGGGGTAAAGCTGTTCAAGTCCTTTGGTATCGGACGTACCTTGTCCGTACCTATTATTTTCATGGTTGTTATCCTAGTTATTGCCGGTATCTTTTATACCTTTGTTCCTATCATTATTCGTGAACTTTCTGGAGTGATTACGTCATTGCTGGAATATCTGCCAACGGGGGTAGGGGTAAGTAGTCAGTCTATCGAAGGGGCAACAAGCTTTATTTCAAGCATCACAAAGCATGCGTCATTAAATGACGTATTGGCGAGTGTAAAAGCAAGTTCTGTATCATTGTCTCAAGGGGTGACAACATTTATCGGAGCAACCTTCGGCACCATGCTTGATATCCTGATGGTTATCGTGATGTCATTTTATCTTTCAATTCAGGAAAAGGGCATTGATGCTTTTCTTCGCATCCTAACTCCTCTAAAACACGAACAGTATGTAGTTAACCTATGGAATCGTACACAACACAAGATTGGACTGTGGTTCAAGGGACAGATGCTGCTTGGTCTGATCGTTGGCGCCATTACTCTCGTTGTTTTGGCACTGCTTGGAGTGCAGTATTCTTTCCTAATTGCACTAGTCAGTGGATTGGCTGAACTTATCCCATTCGGTATTATTTTTGCAGCAATACCTGCTATCCTCTTCGCTGTATTGGATGGGGGAGTATTCCTAGCATTGAAGGTATTGATCTTCTATATCGTTGTTCAGCAGGTTGAAAATTATGTATTGAGTCCTGTTGTTGCACATCGCACTGTCGGTATCCCGCCATTGGTTGTGTTGCTGTCATTCGTTATAGGTATCACCGTTGCCGGATTCTGGGGAGCAATCATTGCCATTCCAGTTGCAGTATTTATCCTCGAGTACATTAGCGATGTTGAAAAACAGAAGCTAGTTCCGATAACTGTTAACAAGCTCTAGTATGGAAAAGACATTTTATATAACTACCACATTGCCGTATGTGAATAACGATCCACACGTTGGCTTTGCCATGGAATTTATTCGTGCCGATGTTATCGCACGATATAAGACATTGCAGGGCTATGACGTATTTTTTAATACTGGTACTGATGAGCATGGCAACAAGCTCTATACTGAGGCGCAGAAGCAGGGTATTCCTGTACAGGAATACGTTGACGGCTATGCGGCAAAGTTTAAAGGGCTTGCTGAACTATTGAATATCACTCCGTCAGTTCATTTCATCCGAACAACAGACGAGCATCATATGAAGGCTGCTCAGGTATTTTGGATGAAGGTTAATGACAATGGCTATATATACAAGAAGCAGTATCAGACAAAATACTGTACGGCGTGTGAGTTAGAAAAGACTGATTCTGAGGTTGATGAAAATGATTGTTGTTTAATTCACGTTGGCAAAAAGGTTGAATATATTGATGAAGAAAATTATTTCTTCGCGTATTCAAAGCTGGCTGACAAGCTGCAGAAGTTCTATGACGAGCATCCTACCTTCGTCATTCCTGACTTTCGGTATAACGAAATGAAGATGTTCCTGAAGAGCGGGCTACAAGACTTTTCTATTTCCCGCGTGGCAGAAAAGATGCCATGGGGTGTACCAGTACCAGGGGATGACTCGCAGGTTATGTATGTGTGGTTTGATGCATTGGTGAACTATATCTCAACACTGGGATATCCATTATTGGAAGATGACTTTGAGAAGTATTGGGTACGGGGTACTCCAGTTCAATACTGTGGCAAGGACAATACTCGCCAGCAATCTTCAATGTGGCAGGCAATGCTTATAGCAGCTGATCTTCCTAATAGCGAACACATTGTCGTTAACGGCTTTATCAATTCTGGTGGACAAAAGATGTCCAAGTCTATTGGAAACGTAATTAACCCCTATGGAGTTATTGAACGGTTTGAAGGTGTAGCGGGGGAACTGGCAAGCGACGTATTGCGATACTACCTGCTTCGACATATGAATTCCTTTGAGGATTCAGACATGACCAATGAAGGTCTTGATGAGGCGTATACTGCTAATCTTTGTAACGGACTGGGTAATTTAACCTCTCGTATCATGAAGATGGTTACCAACTATGAGGTGCAATACTTGCTGCCAACTGACGAAGACCTGTTGGAATTCGATGATGCAGTACCGGAAGATTTCCATACTAAAATTGATCAGTTCGATCTGAAGGCTGCAATGGATGATATCTGGAGAGAAGTGAACTCACTCGACTGGCTTATCCAGAACAAGGAACCATTCAAACTTATCAAAACTGATCCAGACGATGCTCGACGTATTGTCGGAGATCTTGCTATTCGTTTGTATATTATCGGATTCCTTTTGCAGCCGTTTATGCCTAAGACCGCAGAGACTATTATGGGTCTTGTTAAGGAAAAGAAAACACCAGAGACCCCGTTGTTTAATCGTCTTGCATAATGAATACTATAGACACCCACTCACACTTCAACCTATATCAATTTGATGAGGATAGGGAAGCAGCAATAAAGCGTATGGTTGATGCCGGTGTCGGCACTGTCTGTGTTGGTATTGATTTGGAAACCAGCAAGTTGGCAATTGAAATTACGCTAGAGAACCCAACTACTATCTGGGCATGTGTTGGTCAGCATCCAACAGAATGGAAGCAGGAATTTGATGCTGTTGAGTTTTCTGCCTTGGCAGAAGGCAAGAATGTAGTTGCGATAGGAGAGTGTGGCTTGGACTATTTCAGACCAGATGATAAGGAACACAAGGAAGAGCAGGTGGTTATCTTTCGAAGACAGATAGAACTGGCTATTGAAAGCGGTTTGCCGTTGATGCTCCATATCCGTCCAGAAATGGGGACTATGACTGCCTATGAGGATGCTTTAGATATCCTAGAGGAATATAAGCAGGCAGCACCGCAGCTTTCTGGCACGGCGCACTTCTTTGCAGGGGATACGGTTATTGCTCAGAGATTCATTGATCTAGGCTTTTATATTTCTTTTTCAGGAGTTATTACGTTTGTGAAGGAGTATGAGGCAACTGTCGCATACGTGCCCCTAGAGCGCATTTTGAGCGAAACAGACGCACCTTTTGCTGCTCCTGCACCCTATAGAGGGAAACGTAATGAACCGGCATATGTTGTTGAGATAGTTAAGAAAGTGGCTGAAATCAAGGGAATTTCACTGGAAACAGTTGAAAAGCAGCTATTGCAGAACGCTAAGGATTTGTTTACAAACCTTAACTTTTAAGGTAGTATTGCCCCGTAGCCCCCGTTTCTCCCCACATAGGGAGACTTGGTCCGAAGCGGGCTCGTAAATTAACACATATTTATAAAATGTCAGAAGAAAATCGTACATACGAACTAGGATACGTTCTAGTTCCAACTATTCCGGAAGCGGAAGTAGTTGCCCGGGTAACTGAACTCAAAAACGCTCTTGCAGCAGTTGAGGGAACAGTACTTTCAGAAGGTGAAGCAGAGTTTATCGACCTTGCATACACAATCGAAAAGAACGTTAAGAGTAAGAAAATGAAGTGGTCTCAGGGATACTTCGGATGGATTAAATTCACCGCAGCTCCTGATGCCCTTGAAGCGCTTAAGAAGGCGCTTGATGGCAACCTTGAATTGATGCGCTACTTGCTCATCAAGACAGATGCCGAAAACAATGTTGTGTTCAAGAAACCTAAGGTAGAAGCTAAGCGTGAAGATGCATCATTTGATGCAGCAGAACTTGAAGCTATTGCTGAAGGCATGGATGAAGAATCAGCTGCCGACACTTCGGAAGAAGTGAAGGAACAGCATGAAAAGCTTCCTAATCTTGAAGGCGATATGACTGTCGAAACTCCAAGCGAGACAGTAGAAGCGTAATAGCGTATACTGGAATTATTACTTCCTAAGCCTATTAATTATCATGTATCTCAACAAAGTATTTCTCATCGGTAACCTTACTCGTGATCCTGAAATCAAGGCTCTTCCATCAGGCAGCAAGGTAGCAAGCATCTCGCTTGCAACCAACCGCGTATGGAAAGACCAAGCAGGTGCTCGTCAGGAAGCAACTGAATACCACAATACTGTGGCATTCGGTCGCCAGGCAGAGAACCTTGCTCAGTACGCAAAGAAGGGAGCCTCATTGTTCGTAGAGGGACGCATTCAGACTCGAAGCTGGGATGGTCAGGACGGAAAGAAAAACTACCGTACTGAAATCATCATTGATTCATTCCAATTCGGTCCGAAAGCGGGAGGATTCGGCGATGCCGCACCTCGTCCTTCAGCTAGTGGCGTATCAGATGCAGAAGCTCCTCAAAAGAGCGCTCCGGCTGATCTCGACACTATCGAATATCCAGATGAAGAAATAAATCTTGAAGACATTCCATTTTAATTTCTAATTAAACTATGAAAAACGATTACTTTAACTCAAACAACATTCAGTTTATCGACTACAAGGATGTTGAAAGCCTTAAGCGGTTCTTGAACCCTAACGGCCGTATCCTTTCTCGTCGCCGTACTGGTCTTACAGCAAAGAACCAGCGTTCATTTGCAGAAGCGGTAAAGCGCGCTCGATTCATGGCCCTATTGCCATTCATCGTTAACTAATGAAAGCAAAAAGCCCCTCTTTCGAGGGGCTTTTTGCTTGGAAGGTGCTTGACGTAGCGAGAGTGATAATATAACATATACGTTATATTAGTTAATACGTAGTGAAGTATGAATAATATATGGAACTTGAATTATGGGAGAATAATAACGGTAGATGTTATGTAGCTGAATTTATCAGAGACCAAGGAAAAGAGAGGGCGCTGGAGATTGAATCAAGGCTGCAAAATCTTCAGACGGCTACTTTTTCAAGCTTAATACGCTCTCAGAAAATAAAGAAGCTGCAGGGCGAGATATATGAAATTCGACTAAAGATAAAAGGCCTTCAATATAGATTTCTTTTCATTTTGAAACACGATACAGGAATAATTGTAGAAGCATTTATAAAGAAATCTCAAAAACTACCAATGAAACACTTAGAAGCCGCTAAAAAAAGAGTAAAAGAAATAATATGAAAATTGGAACAATCACAGAAGAAATAAAGAAAAACAACCCCCAGGTCTATGAACAATTTCAGAAAGATGTGGCTTTTCATACTGGAGGGATGGTTGAACAAGCACGCATCAGTAAGGGGATGACTCAGGTAGAGCTGGCTAAAAAAATAGGCACTAAACAGTCTGCAATTGCACGGATTGAAAACGGAAGCAGTTTGCCAAGCCTTACCATATTGCAGAAAATTGCAGAAAAAGGCTTTGATAGCTACTTGCTGCCTCCAGGGTTTGCTTTCATGAAAGGAAAGAATACAGATAAGTACTTTGCAAAGAATCCTCGAAACAATAAAGGGCCATCTCCATCTTCGGGACAGGTATCTATTCCTATTCTTCAGAAAAATAAAAAGGCGATATAAAAAGATTT
>JAQBRC010000027.1 GCA_028286705.1 Candidatus Nomurabacteria bacterium | reverse complement strand
GCTTTAGCCGATACTTTCTCGGTGGGGCAACTGAAGTAGCAGTAGATGCCAATGGCCGTATCTTGTTGCCTGACTTTCTTAAGGATCGCGTGGGCATCAAGGACAAGGTTGCAATTATTGGCGTGTACAATCGCCTCGAACTCTGGGAAGAAGCTACTTGGCAGAAATACAAACGCCAGGTAGAGACTGATGCAGATGCATTAGCAGAACGTCTAGGATCAATAGGCGTACTCTAAGAAGCACTGTATGACCCATAAAGAAGCTATCCATACTCCCGTTCTTTTACACGAATCTGTCGACTCTCTGAATGTCACCGCAAACGACACTGTCGTTGACGGTACATTTGGGGGAGGAGGTCATAGTACTGTCATTGCCGAAGCGCTTAAGGGCACAGGCAAGCTGATCTGCGTTGATCTTGATGAAGCGGCTGAAGTTCGCTTCCAAGAGAAGTTCAAGGATGCAGCAAACGTAATGTTTGTGCATTCAAACTTCAAAGACGCAGCATTTATTCTTGAATCTGCTGGCGTGTCTACGGTAGACAAGGTCTTGCTTGACCTTGGTACGAGTGTCTTTCAGCTCTTAGCTGATACTCGGGGATTTTCATTCAACAGCGATACACCGCTTACCATGACGTTCTCTGAGAAAGGCTCGCACACTGGCTTCAATGCCTATGACATCGTTAACAGCTGGGGCGAAGAATCCATTGCCGATATTATCTACGGCTATGGAGAAGACCGCAGCTCACGACGCATTGCACGAGCTATTATGGCCGCTAGAGCTATTAAGCCGATTAAGACATCTGTGCAATTGGCAGCAGTCATCGAAGAGGCTGTGCCTCGTCGAGGACGCACGCATCCTGCAACCAAGACATTCCAAGCCCTGCGCATTGCAGTCAATGACGAGCTGCAAACACTCAAGACTGCCATGGAAGCTTGGTACGAAGCGCTCAGTGTTAACGGCAGACTCAGTATCATTACCTTCCACAGTCTGGAAGACAGAATCGTTAAACAATGGATGAAGGAGCAAGACAATGCTCGCATCCTCACCAAAAGACCAATTGCTCCATCTTACGAAGAATTACAAACCAACCCTCGATCTCGAAGCGCAAAACTTCGAACAATCGAAAAATTATAATAACCAAACAACATGATTGCCACACTACGAAACAAAATTGAAGCTGTACCAATGAATGACGTAAATAAGACGCTTCGTCTTATCACTCGCTATGCCTGGGTTGGGTCTGGAGTGTTGTTTGTATGCTATAGTTATTTCGTCGGAGCAATTACATTTACTGTTATTAATCAGCGAGCGGTTGAACAGACCAACAAGATCCTTGTCTCTTCTATGAGTGACCAGGAGCGTGTGTATCTCAAGAATCAACAGCAGTTAAATGAAAGTTATGCCAGCTCAATTGGCTTGGTAAAAGGAACCGCAGTTGCATTTGCTGTTGCACGGCCTGCGGTTGCATGGAATGTCGGACAGTAATATCCACCAAAAGCGAATAAACGGAATCATCGTCGGGGTATCCATCCTCGGCGGTATTATTGTTATTCGCCTTTTTATGTTGCAGATTATCCAGTCGAGCGACTACAGAGACCGAGCAGAGCGTCAGTATGTTACCCCTACCGCAGGCTCATTTGATCGAGGCAACATCTATTTCACCAGCAAGGACGGTACCACCGTTGCTGCTGCAACCATTCAGAATGGCTTCAAGGCTGCCATTAATCCGACGCAGGTTAAGGATGCCAATCAGCTCTTTACTGCGCTTAATGCCGTTAGTCCTGTAGACCAAACAAGCTTTTTAAATAGTGTAAACAAGAAGAATGATCCGTATGAGGAAATTCTTAAGCATCTTGATGGTAGTCAGGCTGATGCATTAACTCAGGAGAAGCTTCCTGGCCTGACTCTATACAGAGACAAATGGCGATACTATCCAGGCGGAGCCTTGGCTGCAAAGGCTGTTGGATTTGTGTCATACAAGAATGACAACACGCTTGTTGGTAACTATGGATTGGAACAATACTATAACGACGTACTGTCTCGAAACAACGGACAGTTTTATGTAAACTTCTTTGCAGAAATCTTTGCTAACATTCAGTCCAGTGTGTTTAAGAACTCAACTGCAACTGGTGACATTGTTACTTCAATTGAACCCTCAGTCCAGGCACAGCTTGAGCAAACGGTGGCGGATGTGAAGAACAAGTGGTCTAGTGAGTCAGTGGGAGGAATTGTAATGGATCCGTATACCGGAGAAATCATCGCTATGGCACAGGTACCAACCTTTGACCTTAACAACTACGGCGCAGAAAAGGATAACGGTATCTATTCTAATCCGTTCGTACAGAACGTGTACGAAATGGGATCAATCGTAAAGCCATTGATTATGGCTGCTGCCATTGAGAACAATGTCGTAACTCCCCAAACAACCTACAATGACGCAGGGTCTGTTGTCGTTGGCAACAAGACCATTTATAACTTCGACAAGGTCGGACGTGGTCCTGGTACTAGTATGCAAGACGTGCTCAACCAATCATTGAACACAGGTATGATCTATGTTGAGCAGCACATGGGCAAGACGTTGTTTAAGGATTATATGATCAATAAGTACAAGTTGGGGCAAAAGACCGGTATTGATTTGCCAGGAGAGGTTAATGGCTTGATGAGTGGCTTGAACGGAGACAATGACGTTAACTATTCAAACGCTGCCTTTGGGCAGGGAATTGCAACCACTCCAATTAATATCGTGCGGGGATTCAGTTCATTGGCTAACGGAGGGTATTTAATAACTCCACACTTGGTTACCGCTATCGATCAGGAAGACGGTACAATCAAGAAGCTCGATTACAAGAAGGAAGGCCCGCTCTTGAAGCCAGAAACATTGAAGACAATCGACAACATGCTCGTGCATGTGGTTGATGACGGCTACCACCGTGGGCTCAAGAGTTACACCGTTGCTGCCAAGACTGGTACTGCGCAGATTGCGCGTCCCAATGGGGGCGGATACTATACTGATCGAAACCTACACTCAATGATTGGTTTCTTCCCGGCAACCAGTCCTAAGTACGTGCTGTATCTCTATGACTACTACCCTAAAAACGTATTATATTCCATTCAGACACTGGGTGATCCGTTCTTTAGTATGGTACAATTTTTAACAAATTATTATAATATCCCACCGGACCGATAAACATATGACATTCACTTTCTCAATACGTACTGCACTGAAAAAGGCTTGGGGATTATTCGCCAAGCACCCGTACTTCTTCATGGGACTTGCACTTGTTATGGCAATCTTGAGCGCATTTTCTCATACTCGTGAAGGGCATGGTACTCCATCGAGTATTGCTCTGTTCGTTCTGGTAATGATTGCCAGTGTAATCTGGAGCTACGTGTGGATCAGCGCTACATTGGCTGCAGTTGATGGTCATAGCGATCTTTTGAACTTCCGCTTTATCTCTCAGCATATGCCTTCACTGCGTCAGTTCTTTACATTGATTGGTGTTGGATTGTTAGTTGGAATTATTGTTGCCGCTGGCTTCATCCTGCTTATTATCCCAGGGTTCTACTTCCTTGTTCGATTGGTATTTGCTAACACTGCCTATGTTGACCGTCAGCAGGGTGTACGCGCATCACTCAAGTATTCATGGCATCTAGTACAGGGCAAGATATACTGGACAGTATTTCTCGTGCTGCTTCTTGAAATCGGATTATTCATTCTTGGCACAATTCCGTTCATGATTGGACTGCTCGTGACATATCCATTGGGAATGTTGCTTATGACTATCCTGTATCGTGACCTGACTGTCTACCAGAAGTCTCTTTCTGAGATTCCTGCAGAAACCCTTTAATCTCTTATCAAGAACCCCCTCATGATGAGGAGGTTCTTGACTTTTTCCATAAACTAAGTTTAAATAAAGAAAATCTCAACTTCTTTAAAACAATTCAATAATGAAGACATTTTCACGAATTATTATGCTCGTTGCACTGGTTGTAGCGGCACTACCACGTGCAGCATCTGCACAAGACTATTCGGTTCCCGTTGAATATAAGATTTCAGAGACCGAATCGTTTACGTTAATTCTTGCCACCCATACTATCGAAGATCTAGGGAAAAAATCAAGAGTTTCGCTTTCCTGGAAAATTTCTTCCTTTCCCGCAGCGCTTGGTCTAGAGGTAGTCCTTTCTGTGAAAGGACTCTCTGTCAATAGCGGCCACGACCTTATTATTAGTTCTGGAGGAGTGAATCGCGGATTCAAAATCTTCCTGGTTAAAACAAATGATCCCGCGCCGTTTTTGATAGTAGTAAAATTTCCCATAAGGAATGCAGGGAGAGACATAATTGTTGAAAAAGAAGCAGTTATCGATTGGCAAAAACGCTACATGAAGCTTGTTCCTTCTCAAGGCAATAATATTGCACAGAACAATTAAAAACTTAAGCCCCCCATATGGAGGGCTTTTTCTATGCTAGCTTGCGAGATAATCGATTCGTTGCTGTTGCTTTTCTTGAATAGTTGAGAGGGAAGCAGAGAGTGCCTTCTCAACTTCGCTCTGTGAAAGAGTTGTTGCTTCTGCATCCTTAGGAAGATTCTTCCATGGAGCGGTTTTGCCGTATGAGTAGCTTCCGAAGACAATGACTGGCGTTCCTGACACTAGCACTGTTTGTTCGTCATCAGACACAATCCATTGGTCAGCCCAGTTGTATATCCATTCTGCATCAGTTGCAAACATGCGAACGCACGAGTGGCTGGCAGGATATCCCGGCATTTCATACTGATGCATGCCGATACCTTCCTTGTTATCAAGATTAAAGTTCCACTTCAACACCCACTCGTCACTAAAGCTGCTATGTATCTCCTCGCCTTTCCAGTTGGTGAAATAGAGTTTGCTTGCAGTTGGTGTTGACTGCTTGCCAGTACTAACTGGACCCCAGCGTACCAATTTGCCATTCTCATACAATCCAAAGGCTTGTACGCGTTGGGAAATCATCATGAGCTTGGAGACATTTGCTGCATCTGGAAGATCTGTTGGAAATGGGGAGAGGGAATTAAAGTCCGCAGTATTGGCAGGAATAATAACTACACTGCCAGTTTTCAGAAAGTTACTATTAATACGGTTAATCTTGAGCACTGTTGCAACATTTTCTGCGCCAACAGTAGCAGTTATTTCATCAAGAGGAGCTGCTGTTTTTATCTTCAGTGTTGTATAGGGACCTATTTCAACATTTTCCTCTTTTACGATGGGAGGGGTAGGGGGAGTTGCAGAAGGGAGCTGCGGTTGTGTTGGAGCAGGAGCAGACTTTTGTGGTTGACGGGGGATAAAGATAACAGCAAGTGCTATCACAGCAACTACACCAATGCCAATTACTATTTTGTTAGTGTTTTTCATATGGTTATTATAGCAGGATAATACGTTGACTTTTAATATTTTTAAGGCAATATAAAGGAAAACAAAAACGTACTCATGGAAGATATTTTTTTAACAATCACTCCCGCTGAGGGTAGGAGCAGCATGGTAAAAGTGTGCATATCGCACGAAGAAAGTAAAAAGGAATTTTTTGTTTTCGCAATCTCTCAACAGGACTTATTGAGACTAGAAAATGAAGAGAGAAGAAAATTAGCAAGTTAAGTCAGCGCTTAGGATCGACCTCCCATATAGGGAGGTTTTTTATTTGCATAAGTTCTGAATCCACATTGGGGTGTCTGAAAATACTTATATAAATGAAGAGAAAAGTAGCGGTGAACTACCAGGACGGTAGAACGAACACCGCTTCGGCGCCAGAAAAGCCACCCCCTGAAAATGGGCGTAATCTAAAAGTGTTCCCGGTAGTGACCCCACGGAGAATCGAACTCCGATTTAATCCTTGAGAAGGATTCGTCCTAACCGTTAGACGATGGGGCCAATGTGGATATAGTAGCGATTCTTTATCATTTGGGCAAGCCTATCTATAAATATGAGGTATAATAGAAATATGAAAAGACGACATTATCTCTCAGTAATTATCATATTGTTCGCCCTCTCATTATGGGGACTTATTAGTACACTTAATGATTCTTTGTCACAGAATAAGGAAAAGTCTCAATTGCCAAATACTACTGATCCGGAAGTGCCTGCACCTGCTCCTACAGTTACAACTGAACCAGATGTTGTATTGAGTAATATTGCTGACGGACAAAGAATAGCATCGCCACTGTCTATAACTGGAAAAGCAAAAGGGAATTGGTTCTTTGAAGGATCGTTTCCAATTCAGTTAACTACTGTTGACGGCAAAGTTATTGCCACTGGCATTGCACAGGCTAAAGATAATTGGATGGTAACAAGCTATGTGCCATTTGCTGCAACTATTAACTTCGTGCCGCCCGCAGGAACTTCTGGCGGGTATCTACTATTAAAAAAAGATAATCCATCCGGAGAATCTCGGTTTGACAAGTCAATGATAATAAACGTACAGTGGTAATATGAATAGACCAACATCAAAAGCAACACTCATAATTGTATTAGTTCTCGCACTTGCTATTATCGGGCTAGTATTTTATTTGCGTAGCGGTACTCCAGCAATTCAGAATCCGCTTCCAACTCCTGATGGTCAGGTATCTTCTGAATGGCCCTCAACTATCGTAAAGGATGTAACTATTAAGGAAGACACCAGTTACTACAGCATTGATGCTGTGTATCCGCAGGTGAAAGATGATGTCATTACTGGATATTTCAAGACATTTGTTACCGACGCTATTGCGCAGTTCAAGGATGACACATCATGGGCTAAGGGCAATGGTGCAGACGTTGCTCCAGCAGAAGCTGGTTCATTGTCCCTAGAAGTTAAGTACACAGAACAGAAGACTTCTCGCGCTGATAACTTTACCTTCTCAATCGTTACCTATACTGGAGGTGCGCACGGCCTTCAGGCAACTAAGACATTTTCATTCTCTTCAACAGGTCAGCAAATCATGCTCGCGTCACTATTTAAGAACGGCGATACAGGGCTTAAGACTATCGCTCCATACGTACGCCAGCAGCTATCTAAAGAACCTGGCGCTAATACACAGATGATCAGTGACGGTACAGTACCGACAGAGGCGAACTTCCAGAACTTTGTCGTTACCGACGCCGGCATTACCTTTATCTTCGATCCCTATCAGGTTGCTCCATACTCTTCAGGAACACAGACTGTTGAAGTACCGTTGAGCGCATTTAAGTCAGTCGCTAGTCCTGATATCTTTGGAAAATAAATAGGAAACAAAAAAACACCCTATGTGTGTTTTTTGTTATTCGCTTGTTCGTTCGATAGGGGAGGTATCAACGAGAAGCGGTTCTATTTCATTGCCTGCACCGGTGATGCGCATAACATCCTTATCAACCTTCTTTAGCTCCTTTCCGGCATTGCTGTAGTGGTTAACGACAGTACTGAGGGAACCCCCAATCTTGTTATGATATTCCTCATAGGCTTTCATGTGCTTGCCGAGTTCTTCCACACGCTTCACGATATCCTTGGCACTTTCCTCAATCTGCATGGCACGAAGTCCTTGCAATACAGTTTGGAGATATGCGAGGAACGAGGTAGGGGAAACGATAATGACTTTCTTTTCAAAGGCATACTGTACCAAGTCCTGCGTATTAACCTTGATGCTGCCAACCTCTGCAACAAGCAGGTCGTAGTAGATTGATTCATGAGGAATGAACATGAATGCGAAGTCCAATGTGCCTTCTGATGGACGAATATACTTTGATGTCTCATCAATACGTTTCTTGATGTCCTTGCGAAATTCATTTACAAACTGCTCAGGATCAGTGTTATTCTGATTAGCCTCGATAATGCGGTTATAGTTTTCCAAAGAAAACTTTGAGTCGATAGGAATGATCTTATCCTTCACCATCACTGCCGCATCAACAATGTCCCCATTGTTGAACTTATACTGTATTTGAAATGTCTTTGGCGGCAATACCTTTGAAAGGATGGTTTCCAGATAGTATTCTCCGAGAATAGTTCCGCGCTGCTTTGGATTCTTCAAAATATCCTGCAGGTTACGAAGCTGGTCAGCAAAGTTCAATACCTGCTTGTTGCCTTCGTCGAGACGGGTCAGGCGTTCGGTTATGTCGCTAATGATGTTAGCTGATTGAGTAGACTGATGCATCATGGATTCGCGAATCGATTTCTCTGATTCGCCAAGCTTCTGGTCAACGGTTTTCTGCAGTTCAGAGACCTGCTGCATCAATAGCTGAAAGCCTGTGCCATCTTGGATAGGGCCAGTTGGAGGGGCATTTTTTGTTATGAGATAGACAATAATGCCTCCTATAATAATTCCTGCAATGATAAATATAATTTCCATATTATGATACGTATTTTTCTAATGTATAAATCCAATCTGTTTCGTCCTTGTCGCTCTTTCTCTTTTGATCCAAGAGCCATGACAGATAACCGATATCCATGGCAGCAACTTCAGCAATGGTCTTGCCATTGTACTTGCCAAAGTTGATAGTTTTGATGGCTAGAGGTTCAGCGGTGATTTCCATCATCTTAGCCAGTGCTGTCTCTTCGTCACAACTCCATTTTGTCATTGCTTGCTCCAATTCGTATTCAAACAGTTTTTCCAATACCAATACGTCAGCAAAGGCTTCATGAGAGGCAACATCTAGTTCTATATCTAGCGCATAGCGAAGGTATTGCAGTTTGTGCATAGTAAATTGACTTTCGGTATCAAGTTCACGAATAACTTTGAAGGTACACAAAAGATTTTTGATATTGATATCGTCATTTTTCAGAATCTGATCATCAAATGCCGCATTGTGTGCCACGCAGATAGTATCCTCGTTTTCAAGCAACGCTTTTATTTCTGCGTATTCGGGAGATTTCTTAAATGCAGGACGGTCAGCAACCATTTTGTTTGAGATATGGTGAATGGCAGAGCATTCGAAAGGGATTGGCACTGGTGGCTTGTACGTTGCGTCAACAATGGGCTCCTTTGCACCACGACCAAGGATTGCGAGCTGGCAAAGGAAATCCTTTGGGCCATTGCCAGTTGTTTCAGTATCAAAAAAGACGATATTCATAGGGCAATTATATCATAAAAAATAACCCCCATTTTGAGGGTTATTTAGCATGGCGGAGTACGATAGAACTTGAGACGATCGCGGGAAATTGAGTAGGGAACAATGGCAGTATGTTGTTTCGGAACATATATCACAGGACCATTATACAAAAGTGTTGATAATCGAACCTCTTTGCTTACCTGCATTACACTGCGTGGAAGAATAAGATCTTCTCCGCGTTTCTTAACCAGCAGGTGAATATTTTCATGAGGTCGGTATTGCTTGATACTTTCTATCCCTTTTGTATTCCTTATCAGGTCAATGGTTCCGTGACGTCCGAGTACTGTTCGTTTTAGTAACGTTTCCAAGGCGTGAGCGGCAACACCCATGCCGATGGGTATGATCTTCTTTCGCATAGGTGTGTGTTTTTATCATAATGGCATGTATGTACATCATGTCAAAGCATGTTGTCAGTATGATACAATCATTGCATATGACTATTGCCACAGAAGTACGAGAAAACATGAAGAACGCTATGCGCGAGAAGAACCAGGTCGCATTGGATACCTACCGCGGAGCGCTTAGTGCATTCACTGCAGAACTTGTTACTAGCGGTAAGACTCCTCAGGATGAAGTGACGGATGATATGGCATTGAAAGTTATCTTGAAGTTGATCAAGCAGCGCAAGGATGCTATTACCCAGTACGAAGCGGGAGGGAGGTCAGACTTGGCTGACGATGAAAAGGCACAGTTAGCACTTTTGGAAAAGTTTCAGCCCGCTCAGATGAGTGAAGCAGACATTCGCGCAATTGCTGAAAAGAAAAAGGCAGAGCTGAATGTAACTGACAAAGCCAAGGCAGGTATCCTCACTGGCGCTGTCATGAAGGAAATTGCTGCTCAGTCTGCATCGGCAGATGGAGGAATTGTTAAGAGTGTTGTGGAATCGCTATTCTAACTGATATACTTTCTCTATGATTTTACTTCGTTGGTTCATCACTACGCTCGCAATCTTCGCACTGCCATTTTTCGTTACTGGCGTTGCTGTTAGCAGCATCCTAACGGCAGTTATTGTTGCAGCCTGTTTGGTATTTCTTAACCTTATCGTTAAGCCCATTCTTACCATCCTGACACTGCCATTAAACATCCTGACACTTGGTTTATTCTCAGTTGTTATTAATGGAGCATTCTTCTGGTTCGTTGCTCAGATTATCTCCGGCTTCACTGTTGCATCATTTACAGCAGCAATCATTGGCGCATTCGTTATCTCAGTGGTTACGTGGATTATTAATCATTTTATAGACTAAACTGCCATGGAACCCCTTACAGTTGTCGCACATGACGGTACATTCCATACCGATGACGTATTTGCCTGTGCAACGCTTTCTCTTGCATTCAAGGATAGGGAATTAGAAATTGTCCGTTCTCGCGATCAGGCTGTTATAGACGGAGCCGACATCGTTGTTGATGTTGGAGGAGTGTATGACACTGCAACGCTACGATTCGACCATCATCAGAAAGGCGGAGCAGGTGCTCGAGACAATAGTATTCCATATGCATCCTTCGGGTTAGTCTGGAAGGAATATGGTGTACAGCTTGCAGGCAACGAAGAGTCCGCCAAGTTTATTGATGAGCAGTTGGTGCAGGGTATTGATGGTGCTGACAACGGTGTATTGAATAAGGTTGCTGACAACGGTGTCTATTGCTATAGCGTTATCGATATCATCAGCGCTATGCGCACAACATGGGAAGAGCACAGCACCATGGATGAAGCGTTCATGGAAGCAGTTAACGTAGCAGTTACTATCTTGGAACGCATGCTTGCACATGCTGCGAGCTATACTCACGCGCAGGCTATTTTGGAGACTGCGTATACTGTTGCCCCAGACAAGCAGATCATCGAGATCGGCAAGGAATATCCTGGCTGGTATGAGGTTATGACAAACCATCCAGAACCGCTGTTTGTTATATATCAGAGAGAGGACGGGGCATGGAGTGCCAAGGCAGTTCGTGTTACGCCTATTGAATTTGCTGCCCGCAAACAGTTCCCAGAAGCATGGGCAGGGTTGCGTGATGAGGAACTGCAGGCTGTATCAGGGGTATCTGATGCCATTTTCTGTCACAACGGGCGCTTTATCGCCGTTGCTCAATCACGCGAAGGAGCATACAAACTTGCTCAAAAGGCAATAATCCTATAGGATGTCAACACAACATTCCTATATATGGCATTTTTAGACGAAATTACAATTCAATCAAAGGCAGGCAAGGGCGGAGACGGCGTTGTTCGATGGCGTCGCGAGAAGTTCATTGCCAAGGGCGGACCTAACGGCGGAGACGGAGGACGTGGCGGACATGTATACATTCGTGCGGTGCGCAGCTTTCGTGTGCTTGACCAGTACCGTAGCCGCAAGGAATTCTTTGCTGAAGACGGTGCTCCAGGAGCAGGACGTAGCTATACTGGTGCTGATGGTGCTCGCTTAACTATCGACTTTCCAGTTGGTTCAGTGGTGACTAACGTAACTACAGGCCAAATCTATGATCTCAACAAGGAAGGAATGGAAATTAAAATCCTTACCGGAGGAAACGGAGGATTCGGAAACGAACACTTTAAGAGCTCAACTAACCAGGCACCAGAGAAGGCAACAAAGGGATGGCCTGGAGAAGAAGCAGAACTGCATGTTGTTGTTTCTTTGATTGCAGATGTTGGACTAATCGGTTTTCCTAATGCAGGGAAGTCGAGTCTTTTGAACATCATTACCAATGCCCAAGCAAAGGTTGGTGACTATCCATTTACCACACTCGATCCCAACCTCGGAGACCTGTACGGATACATCATCGCTGATATTCCGGGCCTTATCGAAGGTGCTAGCGAAGGCAAGGGACTTGGACACAAGTTCCTTCGTCACATCTCAAAGACCAAGGTACTGGTACACCTTGTATCGTTTGAAAATCCAAACATGATGAAGGCATACGAAACTATTCGTGCAGAACTTGAAACCTATTCAAAGGATGCAGTGGAGGTTGCTCGTGATGCAAAGCATCACCTTGCGCAAAAGGAAGAAATTATTTTGCTGACAAAGACTGATACTGTTCCTGAAGAAGTTGTCGAAGCTACAGTGAAGAAATTCAAGAAGCTCGGCAAACCAGTCTTCGCTGTTACATTGTTTGATGACAAGACGGTAAAGGAATTCCAAGATCAGTTGGTTAAGTATCTTAAGAAAGACGACGAAGTCGTAGAGGAGAAATAAAAAAATGACCCCGTATCGTATTGATACGGGGTCTTTTTTACGCACAGTTTTCTATCGATTGGCGATAGAATGCTGCAGTGTAATCTTCTTCAGGAATCGGCTTGTCGGTAAGTAGGGTTAAATGTGACACGCCGGTACACATACTTTCCTCAAACTTGGTTTGCTGTTGCTTTGCGCGAAAGTTTTTAAGGTCTTCGCTAATGCGAGTAAGGAGTGAGTTTGTTGCTACCTGATCATTCACGATGTTCTGGGTAGAAATAAGGTTTTTGCTCATGGTGTTAAATTATTAAATGAGTGATTTTTCTTTATCGTACTACTTTCACAGCAACAGTCAATATCGAGTCGAAATATTTAAATTTTCATGTATAATCGTCCTATATATGAAAACATACTATCCGGTCATCGGTTTGGAAATCCATGCAGAGCTCAACACCAAGAGCAAAATGTTCTGCAGCTGCAAGAACGATCCTGACGAAACTAACCCTAATGTAAATATCTGTCCTATCTGTATGGCACACCCAGGAACGCTTCCTGTTGCCAACAAGCAGGCTGTTGAGTCAGTTATCAAGGTTGGCTTGTCACTTGGTTCAGACATTGCTGACTTTACCGAATTCGACCGAAAGAACTATTTCTATCCTGACATCCCAAAGGGATACCAGATCTCTCAATACAAGTATCCAATTGTTTCAGGAGGAACACTAAACGGTTTTGGCATTACCCGCGTACACCTTGAAGAAGACACAGGCCTCTCAAAGCATGATCGTGGCAACTTTACTCTTGTTGACTACAATCGTGCTGGTGTTCCTCTGATGGAGCTTGTAACTGAGCCAGTTATTCATACTGCAAAAGACGCGGCTGAGTTTGCAAAGGAACTGCAACTCTTGCTCCGTACTCTTGGAGTATCGGAAGCTAACCTTGAAAAGGGAGAAATGCGCGTAGAACCAAACATTTCTATTTCTGATGTAGAAGGAAAGTTTGGTACCAAGGTTGAGGTGAAGAACCTCAACTCATTCAAGAGTGTTGAGAAGGCGATTGAGTTTGAACTTGCTCGTATGCAGGCATTGTATGAAGCGGGAAGACAAGATGAGATCGTTCAAGAGACTCGTGGATGGGATGAAGCAAAGCAAAGTACCTTCTCTCAGCGTTCAAAGGAAAATGCACACGACTACCGCTATTTCCCAGACCCTGATCTTCCAAAGATGAAATTGCACAGTGCATTTCCTATTGCAGACATGAAGGCATCATTGCCAGAATTGCCATGGGACAAGCGCACTCGCTATACAAAGGATTTTGGTATCAAGGAAGCTGATACAGAATTGTATGTTGCTGATCCTGCATTGTCTGCATACTTTGAATCTATTGTTGAAGGCAAGGATGCTGCATTTGCACAGCTGGCTTCAAACTATTTGAGTACAGACCTTGTCGGTATCTTGAAAAAGGATGCTGAAGCGAAGCTTCCGTCAAAGGAGACATTCATCGAACTTATTAGTATGGCTGTTAACGGAGAAATCACTTCACGAGGAGCAAAGGATATTTTGGCGATGATTGCAAAGGAAGATGCTTCGCCAAAAGCTATTGCCGAAAAGGAAGGCCTATTGCAGCAGAACAATGAAGATGACTTGAAGCCAATCATTGCGCAAGTTATTGCAGACAATGCCGCCATGGTTACTCAATACAAGGAGGGGAAGGAAGCAGTATTGCAAGCACTTGTTGGAATGGTTATGAAAGCAACGAAGGGAAGTGCCAACCCGGCAGTTACCGCAAAACTCTTGAAGGAAATGATGTAATAAAAAAAGACCGCATGTGCGGTCTTTTAAGTTACTTAATGAGGGAAAGAATAATGTTAAATACACACTCAGGGCGCTGTTCGTTATTTGCATGGTTTACATCGATCTTTACGAGTGCAGTAAGGATGTTGCCTATGGTTTGCATGCAAATCTTAAACTCCTGAGAAGTCAGGCCTAGTTGTTTCAGGTCATCTTCGCTGATCAGCACTTCTTCTGTAGAAGAAATCTCATGATTTTTCTTGAAGTGAGCATATAGCAGTTTGTTCACTGCTTGATCAAAGACTTTCTCCGTACTCCCGTTGTTTATGTATGCCTTATAAGCGTAAATAGCATTTTTAAGATCGCTTTTTACGGGCCATACGTATTGGTCATTGTTGCTGCTCTGTCCCTGCAATCCCTTTAAATCGGTTTCTTTTGCTAATGTACTCATATGTCGTTACTATTTTAATTACCTTACCATATAACCACTTAATGTCAATGTTGTAGCTGGTTCTGTCTATATAAGATGCTATACTTATTCCCATGGAAACAACAACAATCAAAGTAGCTATTAACGGATTTGGACGTATCGGTCGAGCATTTTTGAAAATCGCATGGCTACGTCCAGAAATTGAGATCGTGGCCGTTAACGATCTCGCAACACTGGAAAGTCTTGCATACCTGCTTCGACATGACACTGTGTATCGCAACTGGGATCACGATGTGAAAGTAGTAGACGGAGGATTGTCTATTGATGGCAAGTTTGTAAAATTTGTATCTGAAAAGGATACAGCACTATTGCCATGGAAGGACTTAGGCGTAGATGTTGTTGTTGAATCAACCGGACTATTCACCTCATACGACAAGGCACAGTTCCATATCACTGATGGTGCAAAGAAGGTAGTTATCTCAGCTCCTGCAAAGGATGGCGACGGTACAATCAAAGGAGAAACAATTCTATTGGGTGTTAATGAAGAAAAGTTTGGTACTTGTGACATAACTTCAAACGCTTCATGTACAACCAATGCTTCAAGTCCTTTAATCGGTATCATGAACGAAGCGATTGGCATTGAGAAAGCTATCTTGAATACTGTTCATGGCTATACAGCCTCTCAGTCACTCGTAGACGGACCAAGCAAAAAAGACCTGCGCGAAGGTCGCGCAGCAGCGCAGAACATCGTACCGAGCTCTACAGGAGCAGCTATTGCTGTTACCAAAGCATATCCAGAACTAGAAGGATTGTTTGACGGCATCTCTATCCGCGTACCGGTACCAGCTGGTTCTATCGTTGATGTTACATTTATCGCAAAGAGACATACAACAGCAGAAGAGGTGAATGACATTCTTAAGAAGGCAGCGTTGGATCCTCGATGGGCAGGAGTATTCTCAGTTACTGACGAGCCACTTGTATCAAGCGACATCCTTGGCAATCGCCATGCTTCAATTGCAGACCTAGAGATGACTCGTGTTGTTGGGGGGAATCTAGTAAAGGTGATGGGATGGTATGACAACGAGATGGGGTATACGTATACGCTTGTTGATCATGTGATCAAGACGGGTAGAACTATTAAATAATCGTACGGATAATTAAAAGAGAGAAAACCACACTGGAAATGAATGTGGTTTTTTCTTGTCCATTTGCACTTAAAAGATCGAGCCTCGAAATGATTGATAACTAAGAACGATACAGGAGGCGATTTTTATATCTAGTTTAGAAATATTTTAAAACATGTGAATTACCTAGCTAGGTGAATTTATTTTCGTTTGATATAGTTCCAATATCATGAAATATAAAAAAACAGGACAACTTTTTTATAAGGTAGTTGCTGCGATTTTATTGCCCACATTTTTCTTAGGCTCATTCACTTTGACATTTGCTGAAGATGCTCCACAAGTGAGTGTGCAAGCACCAGTTACTTCATCCGATAACTCTTCCCCTACAATTTCATCAGTCAATGATGACGTAAATTCTCAACAAGCTCAATCCGCTTCTCTTGTTGTGCCTGCGACAGATGAATCAAAAATTTCTCCCGAAAATCCATCTGCTGATAAATCAGCAGATGGTGACCCAATCAAATCTCTTAAGACAGATACATCAAAAGCCAAGGCTAAGCCCATGACCGCCAGCCTATCAGTGCCTATCCAACAAACCGATCAGCCTCAACTATCAGTGGATTCAAAAAGCAAATTAACTCCGCAGATCGACAATACTACTGGAGCGTTAAGGTATTCATATCCCATCACACTTCCACCCGGCAGAAATGGGATGACCCCAGACCTTTCTTTGAATTATAATAGTCAAAACACAGCTAATGATTCGGTAATTGGATATGGATGGAGTATTTCGACCCCTTACATTCAGATTGAAAACAAACATGGGGTGGATCAGTTATACACCGGTACGTATAATGATTACACTACGAGTGATCACGGTGAACTAGGCCAGATTAGTGGAGGTAATTACCAGCTAAGGTCGGATGATGGATCCCTTTCATCATACGTACTAGCAAGCAATACATGGACTGTCACCACCAAGAACGGGATGATATATACCTACGGTGCCAGCGCTGCATCTCGTCAGGATGACCCGAGTAACGCCGCTCACATTTACAAATGGATGCTTGATTCCGTGACTGATACGAATGGTAATTCTATTTCGTACACCTATTACAAGAATCAGGGGCAAATTTATCCCGATACCATTACCTATACAAATACCTCAGCTGGCTCAGGTCCTTTTACTGTTACGTTTGCCCGATCATCGGCACCCGTCACTATTTCCAGTGGATATGGCACTGGCTTTAACATTATTACTCAATACACCACAACATCCATCACGGCAAAGATTTCAGGTACAACTCGTCATGTATATGCTTTGGTATACGGAACAGGTGACAATGGCAATAAGTCACTGCTATCCACAATTACGGAAACTGGATACGACACTTCGGGAGGCAGTGTGACCTTTCCCGCAACTCAGTTGCATTACACAAACGGCAATGGAAAGACATTTGCCAGTTCCGGATTGACCATGCCAAGTCACAGTCTCGGTTCCACGCGCCAAGACGCCCGATTGGGGGATAGTGGTGATAATGCGTACGTGTGGCCGGCTGGAAAGAGCGGTACGATAATTGATATTAATAATGACGGTTATCCTGACTGGGTTGAAACAGAAAATTATGTGTATGCCGGAGGATCTAGTACGAATGGAAAATTTTATGATGTGTATCTTGGTTCAGCGAGCGGCTGGGCACTAAGTACTTCATGGACAAGCGCAATGCCTGTTGATTCCACAGGAAAGCAATATCAAATTTCAATTAGTTCAAATAATCGACTGGCCGACATCAACGGTGACGGATTGCCTGACTGGATTATTTCGACGCCGGGCTCAACCATTACCAACGACACATCTGCCGTGTGGCTCAACACTGGTACGGGGTGGGCATTGAATGCCTCTTGGACAAGCGCAATGCCTACAATGACCGTTTCAGGGACACCTTACGGAGTGGCAATAGGTCCTTCTGCTCCTTCAGTGAACGGAACACCAGTATCAATTGCGCCAAGTGGTTACAATTATTTTACTAATTTGGTAGATGTGAACAACGACGGTTTGCCCGACTTGGTTCAAACCTCAGATGATAATTTTGGATCATCATTAACTTCAGACCATCATGCCGTATATTTGAATACGGGCAGCGGCTGGACGCTAAATACCGGCTGGACCATGCCTGTGCATCCGACAGGAAGTAGTACATATGTTGGATCGGCAGTAAACGGCATTGACGGTCTTAATGTCATTATTGACGTGAATAACGACGGGCTTCCGGACTGGGTGGAAACTAATTACAGCCCTTCAACAAATGAAAATTATGCCGTATGGATTAATTCAGGCACTGGATGGGTGCGAAGTACGACATGGGCATTGCCAGTGCATACTAATACGATGCCATATGCTACCTTCACGAGTCAGGGAATTCCGCTCGGGTCAAATAGTTCCATAACTTGTAATTATGGTATAGGAGGATCGTACAATTGCGCGAACCGAGTCAATGCTATTGCCGACATCAACGGTGATGGGCTGCCCGACTTTGTAGAAACTCTTACTGGTAGCAATCCAATGTCCGAATATGATGACGTGTGGATTAACAACGGAAAGGATGGGTGGGTTCAAAAGACCAGTTGGACCATGCCTAAATATGCCGGATACAACACTCCAATACGTCTAGGAAACGACGGGGTGTACAGCGCACAATTGTCTGATGTAAATAATGATGGCTTGCTTGATTTTGTAGCAAGTTGTGATTGCGGCCGAACCGGCACATCTTTTTATCCGCAGACATCAACTGTTTTCATCAACACGGGGTCGAGCTGGGTGAACGGTAGTTGGGTACAGCCTACGAGGTCAGCCGATTATCCCTACGACGGCTCAGTGCTAGGATACACTGACTTTACCTTCGGTACAGGCTCGCCCGTCACACACCATAGAACGGCAATACTACAAGACATCAACAATGACGGCTCGCCCGACTGGATAGAGTCGAACCAGTTTGATACGCCACCTAATACGACCCCAAACCCAGCATCCTATGAGCGACATGGAGTATGGACCAATCCTGCCAGTCAGGTAGATTTGCTGTCATCCATCACGTTTGATCACGGTGCATCTTCATCATTTATCTATGCGCCTCAAGTGGTCACTGGCAAAAATCCGACCACTCAGAACCAGACGGTGGAAGCGGTCACTTCTGTTACCATCAACGACGGCATCGGAGGGGTCGGTACTACTTCATACGCATACGCAAACGGAAAGTATCTTTATTACACCAATCAGACATGGAGGAAATTTGCTGGATTCCAGAAGGTCACCCTTACCAAGCCGGATGGTAGTAAGGTGATCAATTATTATCATCAGGGTGACGGCATTGATACTGCCACCTATGAATACAGCGATGCCGAGGCGGAAATAGGCAAGCTGTACCGAACTGACATCACCGACGGATCTGGTAACCTTTACAAGCGCACCACTACGGAATGGGACACAACGCTTATCACTTCCGTGAACAGCGACGTGTACTTCGTCTACCCGATACAGACTATCACAGAGGATTTTGACGGCAACGGCACCAAGCGCGCAACGGCTGAAACGTTTGCTTATAACACCTCTACAGGAAACCTCACCACCGACACTAATTACGGCGAAGTGGCCGCAACCACCCCAATTGCTTACACTGACATCGGTTCCGACAAGCAGGTCACTTCGTACAGCTATGCGACAAACGGTTCCGGGCGCTACAAGGTTTCAGATGAAAACACAGTTGACCAGTCTTCTGTGAAGGTGCGCGAGACACGGCACTATTATGACTCTTCAGCACTCGGCACACTTACCGTTGGCAACGAGACGCAAACCGAACAGTGGCAGACAGGAACAACGTATGTGAATACTCAGAAGGCGTATAACAGCTATGGAATGCCTACAAGCACGACTGATGAACGAAGCAAGACAACCAGCTATACCTACGACTCGCTCAACCTTTACCCCGTTACCGTTACTGATCCGCTTTCGCACACAATGCAATATACGTATGATTACATGTTTGGTTTGGTATTACATTTTACTGATCAAAACAGTAACGTAGCTATTAAGGCTTATGATGGCATGGGCAGAATAAAAAATGATCAAAGCCCCGATAGAACTAGTGTAGGCTCTCAAGTAAGCAAAGCAGTCTATGCATATAACGATACAACGTCAGGTGTGTCATATGTTGAAAAATTTGCATGGACTGATGGTGGAACTGCGAGCTACAGGTACACCTTTACTGATGGTCTCGGTCGAACAGTGGAAACTCGACAGCAAATGGATCCTGGAACTTGGTATAAATACCAAAGTACGAGCTATTATTACAATAACAATGGACAACTTCTAAAGGCGTCGGTGCCATGTCAGGATTGGGGTCCGTTGTACGGACGAGGAACCTGTGCTGGATCTACTCTATATACAACATATACTTATGATCCGATAGGGCGTGTCCTTACTTCCATCAACGGCTTTGGAACAACGACGAATGCCTATGACGATTGGAAGACTACCACTACCGATCCTAATAGCAATGTGAAGAAATATTATGCGGATGCATACAGCAATCTTGTGAAGATTGAAGAAATCAATGGCGCTTCAACTTACACGACAAACTACACGTGGAATCTTAACAAGAATCTGATGAATATCGCCGATGCTTTGGGGAACGTCAGAAACTTTATCTATGACGGTCTGGGGCGACGACTTATGGCAGAAGATCTTCATGCTTCATCTGATACGACGTTTGGTACTTGGTCGTATGCTTATGACAACGCGGGGAACATGACGCAGTCCGTGAGTCCGAAGGCTGCAACGACAAACTATACCTATGACGATACCAACCGTGTGCTGACCGAAGACTATACTGGTGCTGTGGGTACGGAAATCACCTATGCCTATGACACTTGCACTCAAGGGATCGGCAAGCTTTGCACTGTAACTATGTCTTCCGGTGCCAATACGGCGTACACGTATGACGGAGCAGGCGATCTTTCAAGCGAGGGCAAGACCATCAACGGAAACACCTATGCTACTTCTTATACGTACAACATACCGGGCGATATTGCCACGATCACATACCCTGGCGGGGCGGTGGTGAAATACAACTACTACGTTCCCGGCGTAGCTCAGTGGGTCCAGTACAAGGAAAGCGGAGGATCATTCGCGACAATTGCTGATAACTTTGACTACGCGCCAAACTTCCAATTGAGAGGCATCAGCTTTGGAGGAGGATTAGTGCGAACGAATGACATCTTGGATGCATCAAGGCAGTATGTTATGACGAACAAGAACAGCTATAACACAGCGGGAGCAGATCTTCAGTCCCTGCTCTACAGCTATGATGCAAATGCTAACATTACCAATTTGATTGCTGATTATGTTGTAACTCAGACTCCAGCCGCAAAGACTGTAAGCTATACTTATGATGCGTTGAATAGAATAAAAACAGCAACTACTTCGTCTGTTGCAACAGGTACGCCAAGCTATGCCGAAACGTACTCATACGACGCACTCGGCAACATCGCTTCCAAGAATGGGCAGACATATCTATATCAGGGCAATACAGGAGTACTTAAGGCAAATCCTAACGCTGCAACCTCAGTCAACGGCACTACATACACCTATGACGCAGACGGCAACCTGACTTCGGACGGCACGCTGACAAATACCTGGAACTACAAGGATCAAATGATACAGTCAGTGGGCTCTTCGACCGTAAACTACTACTACGACCACAACGGCAACCGAGCATGGTACAAGATGGGCAGTGCAAATACCTATTACCCAAATAGATATTATAGTGACGACGGCACGACAAAGACCAAGCAGATTTACATCGGAAATCGTCAGATTGCAACGGTGCAGACGATTGGGGGTACTCCAAGCCTGTATTACGATCTCATTGATCCTATTTTTGGGGCAAATGTTATGACCGATTCTAGTGGGGCAAAGGTCCAATTGCTTGACTATTTTCCATTCGGTGATATACGTCTAAATCAGCAATCCGGTTCTTTTGACGAAAAAAACAAGTTCGGAGGGCATCAGTATGACGCGGATACGGATCTCAATTACATGGGCGCGCGGTACTACAACGCGAAGATAGGGAGGTTTATTTCGGAAGATCCGACAGCGACATTCTCGCCGGAAACTTTCCTCAGTGACCCTCAGCAGCTGAATACCTATTCGTATGCGAGAAATAACCCACTAACAAATATTGACCCTGATGGAAGACAGGTTGTCCCTGCACTCATCGGCATTGCATCTGTAGCTGCGATGTATGCACCTCAAATAACATCGTTCGTACAATCACTGACGACACCCCTTG
This sequence comes from Candidatus Nomurabacteria bacterium, assembly GCA_028286705.1. GTDB lineage: Bacteria > Patescibacteriota > Minisyncoccia > Phycocordibacterales > UBA9973 > UBA4124. Next base: position 5,341 of record JAQBRC010000027.1, on the reverse strand, counting down.
GACAGCTTGGAATATCGCAAGCAATTGACGATGTGCACAAGGGAAACTACGGGTGGGCTCTCGTTGGAGGTTTAACTTCAGGGGAGATACCGGAAGGGAAGGCTTTAGTAAATGGTATTGAAACCACACATGATGTTGCCACATTCTTAAATAAAGGAGATACTGCAACAGACGTATACAAGGGTATACATAAGGGAGAAGATGTATATGTTGGTATTTCAAAAAATACAGCTGTTCGAGAGGTGCAGCACGGAGATAGGTTTAGTAATGGTTTACAGAATGTAACAAACCTCCCAACAAGAAATCAAGCAAGAGCAATTGAACAGGTAATTAAGGATGATAAAGGAGTATCTTATCAAAATATAAGAAATAGTATTTCACCCAACAATTCTTTGTTTGAAGGAATCAAAGATTGGGGGACTAAATTTCTTAAACAATTAGGAAGTAAGAATTAGCATGTTTAAATTAAGTAAAAAATATAAAACTATAGATTTATATCCTGATACATGGGATGTTTCCGACGCTACCTTAAAAGGAGATGCCTTCATTATTAGGGTATGTACTGGTCTTAAAGAAGCAATCGGTCATCCTGACTATTCTTATCAAATTGGAATTGCGGTTCCCTTAAACTGGGAAACTGAAACAGGAATAATGAGCAATGCTGAGTCAGAATCCTTAAAAGAGATTGAAGATCAAATTGAAAAAAAGATTGAATCTAAAAATACCCGACTTGTAGGAATTTTGACAGGAAGAAATATGAGAGAATTTATTCTTTATACATCTGAGCCTAAAATTGCAGAAGAAAAACTAGAAATATTAAAAAATGAAGTTGACTCCCATAAAATACAGTTCATCATTCAACATGATCCTGAATGGAATACTTATAAATTCATGATTGAAAGATAATGATAAAGGTAATTAAAATATTACTCTATAGTGAAATAGTACTCATACTTGTTGTAATCTCTATCGTTCTATATGTTACCCCTGTAAACTATTTCTCATTGCCATATTTTATCCAGGGGTTTTATATGCGCATAACAGGAAGTAGCCGTTGGTTATCCGACCATAGTAATGGTTTTATTCTGGGAAGTAAGCTCATGTTTCCCATAATTGGAATTGCATTGCCCTTAATCGCAATCCACAAAAGGTCAAAGGTTCTAAGAATAATCTCAATTGTGCTGCTGGGATTGTTTGTCATCTCTTACTCGGTAGGTGGCTACTTTGCAATTGTTAGTATAGTGATATTTATTCTTTTCTTTACTAAGCCAGTTAAGAAATATTTTGCTTATAGCATAGAAGAAAACGTAAGTTCTAAATAAAATTCAAAATTTTGAAAAAAATTGACACGCTCCTGTATGGCTCAATAAAAATTGCTATAACCGATTCATACCGAAAATAAGGAATTGACTTCGCATGGCTTCAACGGCTCTCGTACGGTTCTAATTTTCGCTTCATTCTCAACTCTTACAGAAAGATGAGCAGGTGTCGGACAGTGTGTTTTTGGTGGGCACATGTATGACGGAGATACCGATTTGAACTATCTCGAATATGTTATTTTCCTATGTAGCGATAAAGCCCCCTTCTTGGTATACTGATTTTGATAGGCAAATAAAGCTTTTAATACTAATTAACTCATCTATATATGGAAAACAACTACAAGAACACAGTGGAAGAACATGAAGATGTAACGGTTATTCCTCTTGATCCTACCAAGCAGCAGCTTGAAAACTTAGAACGTAAACATGTTGCTGCACTTGAATCTAATGATGATATTGAAGCAAAAAGACTTGAAGAAGAAATCAATACCCTTAACGAAGAACTCGGCTTAGACGAAACCAAAGAAGCTGCCTAATATGCGCATACACCTTGCAACAGATCATGCTGGCTTTCAGCACAAAGAAGCCGTCAAAGAATACCTACTTGGACAAGGGCTCGAAGTGATTGATCACGGAGCAGTTGTGTTTGATGGCCGTGATGACTATCCTGACTTTATTGCACCTGCTGCTCAGGCAGTTGGACTTAGTGGGGGACCGGAGCTTAATACTGATGTTGGCATTATCTTCGGTGCATCAGGACAGGGGGAAGCCATGGTTGCCAATCGCGTACCAGGAGTACGCTGTGCAGTCTTTTATGGCGGACCAACTGATATCCTGACACTCTCTCGTGCACACAATAATGCAAACATGCTTTCTATTGGAGCAATGTTTGTCACACCCGAAGAAGCTATTAACGCTATCGGCATCTGGTCTGAAATACCATTTTCAAATGACGAGCGAGACATTCGCCGGTTATCAAAGTTTAAATAATATGATCAAAATCACACCAGCCATCCTCCCGCACTCATACAAAGGAATTGAAATTCCGGTTGAACGCGTGCTTGGAGCAGCGAAAAACATTCAGATTGATATTGTTGACGGGCACTTTTCGCCAAACCGCACATGGTTGTTTAATAACAAGGACGAAGACAAGCTGCAGGAAATCTATGAACAGGAACTTGGCATGCCGTATTGGGATGAATTGAACTATGAATTTGACTTGATGGTGAAGGATCCAATAAAGGAAATGGAAATGTTTATTGCTCTTGGTCCATCAAAGATGATTTTTCATCTTGAAGCGCTGGATGAAGCTAAAACAGTAGAGTTCTTCGAAGGGCTTCCTGAGATTATTCGCAGTGCAATTTCATTTGGCATTGCTATCGGTATCGACACAGATCCTGTAGGCATTGCGCCATATCTTCCATATATCGAAAGTATTCAGTGCATGGGTATCAGACAGGTTGGATATCAGGGTCAGCCATTTGATGAGGGGGTAATTGAGCAGGTGAAGAAGGTTCATGCAATGTATCCTGACAAATTCGTGTCAGTTGATGGCGGAGTATCAATGGATAACGCTGTTGCGCTTGTTGAAGCTGGTGCATCTGAACTAGTTATAGGCTCTGCACTATTCCAGAATACTGATTCACGCGGTACAATACATGCATTCGAACAGCTATGCAGCACAGCGACTACACAATCAGGGAACTAACACTTAAAGCTAACGACATTCGTCAGTCAATTATTTCAATGCTGCTTGAAGCGGGAAGCGGACATACGGCCGGACCACTTGGTATGGCTGATGTTTTCACCGCCCTATACTTCGATCTGCTTCGCCACGATCCAGAAAATCCTTCATGGCCTGAGCGTGACCGACTTGTGCTATCAAACGGACACATTTGTCCTGTGTTATATGCAACGATGGCGCACAGCGGGTATTTTCCTGTTGAGGAACTAATGACGCTCCGGAAATATGGTTCTCGATTGCAGGGTCATCCGCATAGGGAATTTCTTCCATATCTAGAGAATAGTTCTGGTCCTTTGGGTTCAGGCCTTTCTCAGGCTGTTGGCATGGCTATTGCTGATCGCATGGATAACGGTGTGGCAACAGCAAGAACCATATACTGTCTATTAGGCGACGGGGAGCTCAATGAGGGCAACAACTGGGAAGCAATTATGTTAGCAGGAAAGGAAAAGCTGAATAACCTCATTGCAATCGTTGATCGCAACAACATTCAGATTGATGGGTATACAGAAGACATTATGCCGCTTGATTCGTTGAATGCTAAATGGGAAGCGTTTAACTGGCACGTGCAGGAAATTGACGGCAACAACATGCAGGAAATCATTGATGCGGTACACAAGGCAAAGGCAGTGTTTGAAAAGCCTTCAGTTATCATTGCTCGTACTATTCCAGGAAAGGGTGTGAAGGAGTTCGAGCGAAAGTTTGAATGGCATGGCAAGGCTCCGAACAAAGAAGAGGCAAATATTGCGCTTGATGAACTGCGAACCTTGGGAGGGAAGATTAAGAGCGAACATAAATAAAAAATAAAGGAAAATAGGCCTTTATTAACAAAAACGTGGTTGCTATTAACCAGAGCAATTGAGATAATGAACGTATGAAAAATATTCCTACAACAGTCGAAGAGGAAAATCAGTATGTTACCAAAGGTTTTTCGGCTTAATTTAAGAGTTGAGAGTATATGAAGAAAGAAACATCAGGCACAATTACAAAAACAGATCTTATAAAAGTAGTAGATAATGCAATTGCAAAACTAGCTGGAATGTTGGCAGTTGGATTTGCAGAAGTACATGCAAAATTTGATGGAGTGGAAAATCGCTTGAATCATCTTGAGAGCAGGTTTGATAGTTTTCAAGAGAAGATAGACGTCGTACGGAGCACTATGGTAACAAAAAAGGATCTTCTTCAGATGCATGATAATTTTGTCAGTAAAAATGAGTTCAACGGACTTGACGCACGCGTCAGTCTTATAGAGGAAACGATATACGAATAATAAATGCTTAACCCAGACTTAAAACTAAATACAAATGTCTTCGCTGATGACGTAGAGCAGATACCAATCCGCAAAGGTTTTGGAGAGGGGTTGGTACAAGCCGGAGAAAGCAACAAGAACATTGTTGCGCTTTCTGCTGACTTAACCGAATCAACGCAAATGCATTTGTTTAAGCAGAAGTTCCCAGAGCGATTTGTTGAGATTGGCGTAGCGGAACAGAATCTTGCTGCTGTGTCATCTGGATTATCCGCTATGGGCAAGTATCCATTTTTCTCTTCATATGCAATGTTCAGTCCTGGACGTAATTGGGAACAGATTCGTACGACTATCTGTTATAACGATAGACCTGCGGTAATAGTCGGCAGTCATGCTGGAGTATCTGTTGGTCCTGACGGAGGAACGCATCAGGCGATTGAAGATATTGCCCTTACCCGCGTGCTGCCCAACATGACGGTTATTTCTCCTTGTGATGCGATACAGGCTAAGAAGGCAGTGCTGGCACTGTCTGCCAACCCTCGCATTGCATACCTTCGCTTGGCTCGTGAAAAGACTCCTGTTGTAACAACAGAAGATACCCCGTTTGAAATTGGCAAAGGACAAATCTTATATCGTCCTGATGGGCTTGCTCACGTTGCCATTATTGCAACAGGAGGACTTGTTGTTCATGCACTTCGTGCTGCTAAGGATTTGGATAAGAAGGGAATACGAGCAGTTGTTGCAAACATTCACACTATCAAGCCTATTGATATCGATCTTTTAATACAGTTAGCAAAGGAAACAAAAGCCATTGTTTCAGTTGAGGAGCATCAGGTGGCAGGAGGTTTGGGAAGCGCTATTGCAGAAACTCTGGCAAAGACAAATCCAACGCCTATGGAATTTATTGGTATACAGGATCGGTTTGGACAATCTGGCACCCCTCAGGAACTTATTGAGAAATATGGTATGGGTACTGACGCAATCATCACAGCCGTGTTGAAAGTCTTGGATAGAAAATAATCTGATTGACTTTGG
>JAQBRC010000018.1 GCA_028286705.1 Candidatus Nomurabacteria bacterium | reverse complement strand
CTCGCGCTCAGGAAAACGCTATTGCGTATTCTCTGATCACAATCTCAAACGATTGTCCTGCAGTTCTAGGTGCTAGTGTGTTCGGATTTGGAGGATTCCTTCCAACTACATTGCTTGGATGGTTACTCCTCATCTTGATCATCCTTGCTCTTATCGTTCTCGCTCGAATGCTCTATCGGAAAAACGAACAGCGAACAGTCTAACTGTTAACTGATTCCAAAAAGCCCCAACTTCGGTCGGGGCTTTTTGCGTCCTTGGATAAAAAATAAAAGACCCAAAAGGTCTTTTATGCGTTTAGTACGATAGTGCTTAATTCTCGCTCAGAATCAATTTGGTTGTTGATACAGGTCCTATTAAATTCATCAAGCCCCGTATTTAGTTCTCGATGGATTTGCATGTTTTCCTTATCTGTAAAAACATGAACTTTTCCTCCCCTTTCAAACTGCTCGATAATAATATCATATTGGCTTTTTAATTTCATGGTCTTTCTTTTTCTATAGAGTACCGTACATCCTGTTTTAGGCAAGTTTCAAGAGAGTTTAGGTATGCTAGAATCCCTGTATGGAACGAACTTATCAGGAGTCAGAAATACCCGAAATTGCTGAGGAAATCCTGTCCTCACTTATTCCGTCAGGCCACGGTGCTACCGTCTTAGCCCTCCAGGGAGACCTAGGAGCCGGCAAGACAACCATAACCAAATCCTTAGCCACATTGCTTGGCGTACAGGAAACGGTTGTCAGCCCAACTTTCGTTATTGCCAAGTACTACCAGACATCCAATGCTCTATTCGAGACAATGGTGCATGTTGATGCATATCGAATCGAATCATTGGATGAGCTTGGTCCGCTGAATTGGGAGCGATTGCTACAGCAGCCAAAGACCCTAGTCATTGTCGAATGGCCAGAAAAGATTGAAGGCGCACTGCCTTCCAATATCCAGCATTTCCTTATTACACACAACGGTGACCAGCGCACAATCAAAAAACTATAATATGAAAAAAGAAGACAAGAAAACCATAGTACTACTCGACTCTCACGCTATCATTCATCGTGCATATCATGCATTGCCGAACTTTGCGAATAGTGACGGTGCACCAACAGGGGCACTGTATGGTTTGCTGACAATGATTATTCGCATGGTTGAGGAACTGAAGCCTGATTATGTTGTTGCTGCATACGATTTGCCTAAGCCAACATTTCGCCACCAAGTCTATGAACAATACAAGGCGGGAAGAGTGAAGGCAGAGGATGATTTGATAGCTCAGCTAAAAACCTCACGAGAAGTATTTGAAGCACTTGGTATTCCAGTATTGGATGCCGAAGGGTTTGAAGCTGATGATGTGCTTGGCACATTAGTATCACAACTGAAAACACACAAGGACCTTAACGTCATTATTGCATCAGGAGATATGGATACGCTGCAGCTAGTTGATAAGAAGAAAGTGCAGGTGTTTACTCTCAAAAAGGGAATCACTGACACAGTGCTCTATGACGAAGAAGGCGTGAAAGAACGCTATGGCTTCGAACCAATACAACTCATTGATTACAAAGGTCTTCGCGGTGACCCCTCTGACAATATCATTGGTGTTCCTGGCATTGGAGAAAAGACAGCAACGACTATCATTCAGGAATTTGGTTCAATTGAGAAACTCTATGCTGCTTTGGAAAAAGATCCTGCTAACGGCAAGAAGGCTGGTCTCACTGATCGCATCATTAACATTCTGTTGGAACACAAAGACGATGCATTCTTCTCAAAGACACTTGCAACGATTCGTCTTGATGCGCCAATCACATACGAACTTCCTGAACAGACGTTTAAGGAAAGTGTTAAAGAGGAAGCGGTGATGAACCTTATTGCAAAGTATGAATTCTCAAGTCTAACTGCTCGGGCTAAAAGAGTATTTCATTTTGAAACAGTTGTACCGAAAGAAGATGTTGATGAGGAATTGCTGCGCAAGGCATCTATTGGCCTATGGATTATTTCTTCAGAACACACCAACGCTTCATATGAAGTTATCCTAGAACGAACACACACCAAGACGTTGGCCGAAGCCTATGACGTTATCACCAAAGAGCTTGAGAAGAAGAATCTCATGCCAATTTTTGAAAGTATTGAAGAGCCACTTATTCCTATCATTTTTGAAATGGAGCGGTATGGCATTCTTATCGACCAAGAATATTTTCAAACATTGCAGACTCGCATGAAGGAACAATTGGAAGGTATTGAGAAAAGTATCGTTGAACAGACTGGGGTGAAGATAAATCTTAACTCACCCAAACAGCTTTCAGAACTGCTCTTCGTTACCCTTGGTCTTGTACCAAAAGGGAAGCAGAAGGCAAGCGGGGCCTTCACAACAAATGCTGAGCAGTTAGAGGAGCTTCGTGATGCACATCCGATTATTCCAATGCTGTTGGAATATCGAGAAGTGCAGAAGCTTCTAACAACATACGTTGAAGCATTGCTGGGGCACGTAAAAGAAGATGGCAGAGTGCATGCAACGTTCATGCAGAACGGTACAACGACAGGTCGCTTCTCTTCGACTAATCCCAACCTGCAAAATATTCCTATCAAAGGAAATTCAGGCAAGGAAATTCGACACGGCTTTGTGGCTGGAAAGGGAAATGTCTATATCGGCAGTGACTACTCGCAGATTGAGCTTCGCGTATTAGCGATGCTTTGTGGGGATGAGAAGTTGATCGAAACATTTAGAAAGGGCGAAGACATTCACATGACTGTTGCTGCTTCAATGTTTAACGTTCCTCATGCAGAAGTTACCAATGACATGCGCCGCAAGGCAAAGGTCATTAACTTCGGTATCTTGTATGGTATGGGAATTACTGCCCTCCAGAAAAATCTTGGTACTACCCGTGCTGAAGCGCAGCAATTCCATGACGCATACTTCGCCGCCTTTCCTAAGATTCGTGAATATCTTGAATCAACTAAAGACTATGCTCGAAAGCATGGCTTCACCGAAACAATATTCGGACGCCGTCGATACTATCCAGGCATTAATGCCAGTGCACCATTCCTTCGTGCTATTGCAGAGCGTACAGCAACCAATGCCCCTATCCAAGGAACAAATGCTGATATTGTAAAAATTGCTATTAAGTTAATTGATGAGGATTTGAAGAAGGCAGGCCTACTTGATAAGGTGCACCTAATCCTTCAGATTCATGATGAATTAGTATATGAGGCTGATGAGAAAGTTGCTGAACAGGCAGAGCAAATTATCGTTGATGCTATGAATAATGTCTTTGAACGATCTCCAATTCAGGTCTCTGTGCCGCTAGTACCGCTCGCTGTTTCTGTCGGAACAGGGAAGCGTCTCGATGACCTTAAATAAGCTATACTAGAGTTATGAGTATCAAAAGCTCCATCCAGATCAATCTTGCCCACTCATATTTGGCATATTTTGCCTTTAGTTTAATTGGTCTATTTGCTGATACCTTTTGGGGATTTGGAACACCCTTAAAATATGGCAATGCCATTGCGCTTGCATGTTTCATTATTGGGCCGCTATTGATATGGTGGGCGCAAAGTACTTCTTCAAAGAAGAGTGACACTCCATACTTTGAACGTGGACCATATCGCTATCTTCGCAATCCTACCCATATCGGGATTGTTATTTTAGTTGCAGGATATTCAGCGGTGAGTGGCTCAATCGTATTTCTTGGAGTAACTATCCTTGGATATATTGTTTCAAATGTTTTTTTCAAAAAGTATGAAGCGTTGCTGCATACTGAATACGGAGAAGAGTATAAGGATTATAAGAAAGAAGTACCCAAGATTTTTTAATGCTTATTATCGTAGTTGCTGATACTAAACCGTTTCGTACCGAGAAGATCGGTACTATTCTTAGCACGTACAGTATTGATGACATCATCGTACTTGATGACACCCTCTCAACTATCGCTGACCTAGAGCAATACCTCTATCCTTCTCTTTTTACAATCACCGCACCATTGGTGCACGCTCGATTCATTCTGGATACAAAGGAAAAGGATCTCACACCAGTGTTGCTCAAAAAACTAATGGCAAGTCCAACAACATTTCTTTTTGAAGAGTTAGCACTTTCAAAACCCTTTGTTACCTCTCTTAAGAAACAGGGAATCGAAGTGCATACGGCTGAACCTCAGAAGATACCAGCTGCAAAAAATAATCTCTTTGGTGTTACCAACCTTGTCACCATGTCTAGCAAGAAAGATCGCTGGATGGCATATCAGACTGCTATTGCACAGTATCCCATCGAAGCAATTCTCGGCATGTTGTATTGGAAAGTACGAGATCTTGTATTAAAGGAGAAGGATGCGAATGGTCAATACCATACGCTCTATACCAAACTGCTTGAGGCGCATGCCACTGCCTGGCAGGAGGGAACACCGCTTGCTCTGGCTATCGAAAAGACACTGCTGACATATTAGGAATAAGAAAAGACCCTTGCTCAGGGTCTTCTTTATATTTTAAAAGGGGTAACTATATATTAAATTGTAGATGAAAGCTTTCACTAAAGGGCTGTATGGATCGATGTCCTGCAGCACTGATGAGGCTTTGCAGAACGAAATAACATCTGCCTACAGTGTAATAACAAACCTAGTCGTTCGCAATCTGGCGTTGTGGATAACGCATTACGAGGACGGTGATAAGAATACCAGCCAAAAGGGTGATTGCTGACATCAGAGGAATGGTCACAAAGCCAAACTGGGAAACATAGAGCTTTAGGCAGCTTGGTCCTGTACCGCAAGCATCAATGCCGCTTTGAGGGAATATAGAGATATAGTTATGGAAGAGTGCGATAAGGAAGCCCCCTGCAGTTAGTAGCAGTACCTGGCGCTGTAGCAACAGGCTCTTGCGGATATCATCTGTAAACAGAAGGATTGCTGCAGGGAAGATAAAGATACGCTGGTACCAACATAATAGGCACGGCTCAAAGTTAAAGTAGTTTGAGTAGATCAGACTAGAGAGTACCGCAGCCCCAAAGATAACACGAAGGATGATGTGCGCATTGTTACTCACCCATGCTGCGATAGGATTTTCAGTCAGCCATGCAACAACAAGGATGATAAGTCCGATAAGGAGGGCAAGTGAGCCAGCGGCTAGAAGTGTGTCGAATGTCATATGGGAAGTTGATTAGTTAGTAGGAGCGGGACAGTTAGTCTTTTCTGAGAGCTGGGCAAAGGTGTGTTCGCCAGTTTCTTTCGTGCCGTCAGCGAAGATCCATGTTGGATATGCAGAGATACCAACGTCATCACATTCCTTTGTCTGCTTTGAGTCCTGTGTCTGACATTCAACATAGGGAAGTTTTTTAACTGACTTTCCGAAGAGTGCTTTCTGAGCAGCGCAGTGTGGACACCACCATGCACCGTAGAACTTTGCTCCGCTGTCAGTGATACACTGCGCGAAGTCATCGTACTTACCTGGCTTATTTCCTTCAACAACTAAGAATGCAATAAGACCACCAATAATAGCGAGAGTAACAACGATCCAAACCCATGTATTTTTCTTTTTCATACTATTACCGTAACGCACGAACACACTTTCTGCAAGTGCCTACAAACGCCAATTGGTGACTATGAATCTTGTTAAACTGTCTCGACAGCTTAACCGCTTGCTGGTCAATGGTTTTTACACAAAAGGGAATCGATTCTACTGCACTACACGAATTGCAAACAATGTGGTGTAGATGATTTTTCTCCTGTACGAGCTCATACATCACCTTTGTCTTATCAACCGTTAGCGCATTCACAATGCCGGCTTCAACAAAGGCATTTAGCGCTCTATATATAGTCGCAGGATCAGCCGCAAGCTTCTTAAGCTTGCGCTGGAGCTTCAATACAGGAAGCGGGCTAGGGGAAAGAGAAAGTGTTTCCAAGAGCATGATTCGAAGCGGTGTTTTCTTGAATTCGTGCTCAACCAGCAGGGCTTCTGCGTCTATAGGTTGCAATTGTTTCTTCATACTAGTAGTATATACAAATGCAAATGATTTGCAATTAGCAGCAAATATTGCTAGTGTGCAAAATAAAAAACTATGACAGTCATTTATCTCAGTATCATCATTGGTCTTGCCGCCTCACTCTCCACCTTTCTTGGGGGACTCTTTGCCATACACCTTAAGGACAAGCTTCATCTTATTCTAGGCTTCAGTGCCGGAGCTGTACTGGGTGTCGCGTTCTTTGACCTAATGCCCGAAGCACTCAGTCTGGGTTCTTCATATTACAGTGCCTCAACCATGTTGATGTTTGTTGCCCTTGGATTTCTTCTATTCACTATCATCGAGCGATCTGTCGGTATGCATGCGCATGAAATGCCAGGGCATGAACATGCTGCACCAAAGGGCAGACTTGCTGCTATTAGCTTGGCACTGCACAGTTTCTTTGATGGGGCAGCAGTAGGGCTCGCATTTCACGTCTCTCCCGCTGTTGGTGCAATTGTTGCAGCTGCCGTATTAGTGCATGATTTTTCTGACGGTATTAATACCGTTAGTCTTATTCTAAAAAATGGGGGAACTAGAAAGGAAGCCTTTCGTTGGTTGTTAGCTGATGCTATTGCTCCAGTACTTGGAGTATTGGCTACCATGTTCTTCACTTTACCTGAATCAGCATTGGCAATCATTCTTGCTATCTTCTCAGGATTCTTCTTGTATATCAGTGCTAGTGACTTATTGCCTGAAAGCTATCACGGACATCCAACTCGTTGGACAACATTTATGACTATTATTGGGGCAGGGGTGATGTTTGCAGCTATCAAGTTGGCCGGTATCTAGTCATTGACTTTTTACTTAATTTGTGATATGGTGTTTTCAAAGAAACACTAGTTATTTACAATTAAATAAGAAAGAAATGACAAAAATTAAAGATTGGGCACATGAAAATCCGGATAAAGCGAAACGTATCGTTACGTGGGTATTTGTAGCCTTAGTATTCGGAATCTTATTTCTGGTTATAGTTAATAATAGTCCAGAGGAGAAAGTTGTTAAGAAAAAATCTGACACATCAGCGATGCCTCCCGTTGTCGTTGTAACGAATAACGCCCCTAATGCTACCGCGTACGCCTCAGCTTCGGATGTTGCTCTCCTTAAAAAAAGAGTGTCCGCGCTAGAAGCCCGCTTAAGGCACAAAGGGAATGGGCGATATCGATCCCATCGCACCTCATTCCTTGGTCCTCCGCCAAGATGGTAAAAACAAAGCCCCACATCGCGCGGGGCTTTTTTCGTTCTTGATCCGAATATTAAATGTTTAACATGCGAAAGAGGGCAATACCTCCTGCCACAGAAACATTCAATGACTCCTTTATTCCACCCATAGGTATCTCTGCTACAACATCAACTTTATTAAGTATCGCTTTCGGCAGCCCATCAACTTCATTGCCCATAATAAATGCTACAGGAAACTGCACCTTCACCTTTTTATAATCCACTGCAGTTTCAGATTGCTCAATAGCAATAGTCTGCACACCTTGTTTCTTTAGCATATTTAAAAGAGAAGAAAGACTGGCGACTTTCTTCCATGAAATGCTTTGTTCTGCGCCAAGAGCTGTCTTTGCAATGGCACTGTTAGGTCTATCAAACTGATCTAATGGGGCAGGGGTGATACCAACAATGTATACAAACTCAATGCCGCAGGCATCTGCAGTACGGAACAAAGATCCAACATTCTGGGCACTGCGAATGTCAGGCAATATAAGTATTTTATTTGGAAATGCCGTTGATTTCATGTATGCTCCATGGTATAGTTTTTCACGCAATTTGCAACGATAACTACATTGTGCGCCCATAGCTCAGTCGGTAGAGCAGCTCCCTTTTAAGGAGACGGTCGCGGGTTCGAATCCCTCTGGGCGCACCACAAAAGAAATCCCCACAACCATAGTTGTGGGGATTTCTTTTATTTCTGATGCACGGGACAGAAGTGGGCACCTCTGCCGGTACATGGGATTCGCTCAATGATACC
>JAQBRC010000041.1 GCA_028286705.1 Candidatus Nomurabacteria bacterium | reverse complement strand
CAGGGGAATTCTCCACCCTGTAAAAATCGATACAAAACATCAAAGAACAAACAATAGGTGTTAACGCCTTATTGAGACTCGCTTTCGCTTACCTACTACCCCCACACTATCACACCCATTCCAGAATGCAAAAGAGAGGAGTATACTAAATATATTATCAGTCAATCTTTTAACAAATATGAATATCCCGGACAAAGAACGAGAAAATGATGACGATGGAATTCCTTCAAAGGAAGCAATCCATGAAATGAATAAGAAACTTGAACACGAAGCGCACTCGCACGAAAATCAACATCCAGACCATAACGGAGAAGGACACAATCCTATCCACCATAGTCAGGGAGGGCGATAATATAAAAAGCTCCGCAAGATATACTTGCGGATTTTTTTATTTTTAGCAGTACTATTTTCTCCCTATCAACGCTATACTATACACATGCAACCAACTGAAAAGTTTAGTACTCCTCAACAAGAAATCGCATGGCTCGGAGCCGAATCGCAAAAGGCATACATCCTGCAGGAAAACGGCGAAAAGACACTTGAGTCAGCAGCAACAGAGACAATAGAAAAGTATGCGCGCAGTGAAGCAAAAGATTTTTTGCATGAAACGGCAGTATTGCCTAAGCATGAAACAGAAAGTCTTATTTTGAAACTCAAGCCTGAAAGCCATGACAAGAAGATAGAAGAGCTCTTTGGCATCATGCTTGAAAAAGGCATCAAGAATGCCTTGGATATTTCTGCAAAGCTAGGAAGTGCACATCTTGATGACGACTTCCATCGTTTCCTTGTTCAGTATCTGCATACTATCGGTGCCATTCCTGGCTTGAAAGTCGCTTCTGCCCTTGAACGCTCTCTTAACCACACACTGTTCATGATTACACTCCCAAGTGTCTCAGATATCGATCAGGGAGACTTCAAGCGTTTTATCCAAGCCATGAAGCAGTTCTATCTTGGCATGTTCAGTGCCATTGATGCCGCACAGAACGAATACTATACGCTTGAACTGGCTGTGGAGCATGATCGCCGAGATATCAGCATGTATGCCTCAGTGCCTCGCCTGCATGAGCAGACATTCGAGAAGCTCGTACACGCATATTATCCTGAAGCTCTTATAGAAGAAGCAGCTGATGACTTTAACGTCTTTTCAGAGAATGGCGTAGCCATTGCTGGCAGTGTTGCAACGCTAAAAGATCCTTCTATCTTTCCCCTCAACACTGAATTCGAACACGATCCCTTCAATGCCCTTATCTCAACCCTCTCCCAACTTCAGCACACCTCAGAAGGTGCAGCTATCCAGGTAACTATTTCTTCTGACATTGATGTAACAAACGAAACCTATGCAAACGTTATTGCTGCTGCGGAGAAAGGAAGTGGAAAGGTGAAGGAACTGTATACTGACGTAACTGCGTCTGTATTGAAAGGATTCGGAAAAGGATTGCTTTCAATCTTTGACAAGGACAAGACTGCTGAAGAACTAGCCAAGGAACCGTCTATCGATACTGTTGGTATCGAATTGGCAAAGAAGAAAAATCTTAGCCACAGTCTCAGTGCTGGCATCCGCATTATCACCACCGCTCCAACAGTGCCTCGTGCAGAAAGTATTCTTTCTGGCATCAAGTCTTCGTTCAACCAGTTCTCTTTGGTTGGATCAAACAGTATCGAATGGAAAGATCAGGGCAAGCATGCCATTCATGAATTAGCTCATGAGTTCAGCTACCGTACTCTTAACAAAGATCAGCAGCTTGCGCTAAGTATTGATGAACTAGCAACACTGTTTCATTTCCCTGTTGGCCTTAGCAGTGCACCAGAGCTCAAGGAAGCAACAGCCGCTTCTGCACCTGCTCCTGTATTCAACAATCCGCAAAGCATTATACTTGGTACCAACGACTATCGCGGACAGAAGGCTGAAGTACATTTTTCTAAGGAAGATCGTGTCCGACACATGTATGTCATCGGGCAGACTGGTACTGGTAAAACCGTATTCCTGAAGAATATGATTATCCAGGACATCAAGAACGGAGATGGCGTTTGCTTCATTGACCCGCACGGCAATGATATAGAAGATATCCTAGCTAACATTCCTCCTGAACGCATTGATGACGTTATCTATTTTGACCCTGCATATACTGCCCGCCCTATGGGCCTTAACCTGCTTGAGTATGATGAACGCTATCCTGAGCAGAAGATTTTCGTTATCAACGAACTGTTGGCTATCTTCAACAAGCTCTTCGACATGAAGGTTGCTGGCGGTCCTGCCTTCGAACAGTACTTCCGAAATGCTGCGGGACTTGTTATGGAAGACCCTGCATCAGGATCAACACTGCTGGAAATTGGAAGAGTGCTTTCTGACAAAAAGTTTCGTGACTTGAAACTCTCTCGCTGCAAGAATCCAATCATCAAGCAGTTCTGGGAAAATGCAGAGAAGACAACTGGCGAAGCATCGATGGCAAACTTCGTTCCCTATATCACCAACAAGTTCGATGTGTTTATTTCAAACGATGTTATGCGTCCCGTTATTGCGCAGCAAGAAAGTGTATTGAACTTCCGTGACATCATGGACAACAAGAAGATTCTTTTGGTG
Source organism: Candidatus Nomurabacteria bacterium (assembly GCA_028286705.1). GTDB lineage: Bacteria > Patescibacteriota > Minisyncoccia > Phycocordibacterales > UBA9973 > UBA4124. Next base: position 1,999 of record JAQBRC010000041.1, on the reverse strand, counting down.
AATCTTTCAAAGGGGCGACTTGGTGACATCAACTCGCACCTTATCGGTCTTCTACTTGTTGGCAAGATAACTATGGCCGCACTGTCTCGCGTTGATATCATCGGCAAGGGACCAGTCAATGACTTCTATATGTATATTGATGAGTTCCAGAATGTAACAACAGACTCAATCAACACCATTCTCTCTGAGGCTCGTAAGTACAGACTGTCATTAACCGTTGCACACCAATACATTGAACAGCTTGATGAGGGTATTAAGAATGCAGTGTTTGGCAACGTGGGATCAATGGTTGTGCATCGAGTCAGCCCAGAAAACGCAGAAGTCTTTGCAAAACAGTTTGCACCAACCTTTACACCAGACGACATCATCAAACAAGAGAACCTGCACTGCTATATCAAGATGCTTGTTGATGGCGTACCTGTAAAACCATTCAATTCGCATACTCCATTCCCTCCTCGAGGCAATGCGGAGATGGGAGAAAAGATAAAAGAACTGTCATATTTGAAATACGGACGTCCTCGAGAGATAGTTGAGGAAGAAATCATGGCACGATATAAATAAGTGTCAATGTTTGCACTCAAAATCCCTTGCTATATAATGTCTATAAGCTTTAAGCAATTTGCTTGAGCGCACTGATGAATTAATAGACTAGCGCTACAGGGGATCTCCCCCGACAAAAACTATGAACAAACAAGCACTCGTTGAACTTATCCACGGAAAGGTTGGCGGTACAAAGGTACAGGCTGAAGAAATTGTGGAAAGTATCCTCGAAGAAATCATTAAGACTCTAAAGAAAGGCGAAGAAGTATCTATTGCTGGACTTGGTATCTTTTCTGTTAAACTACGTGCAGCTCGCACAGCTCGTAACCCTAAGACTGGTGAACCAGTTAAGGTTGCAGCTACTCGCGTTCCAAAGTTCCGTGCTGCAAAGGCATTGAAGGACGCTGTAAAATAAGCTCGATTGCGAGAATAGTAAAAAGCCGCCCGATTGGGCGGCTTTTTACGTATTTCCTTACAGGTATTGACTATATTGGGAATTGGCATATAGTGGATACAAATATCTAACTAAATCGTTAACTAAATTCCTTACAAATGAAGAAGAGAATCCTGATCTTAACCTCTACGGCTAAGAAAGACCAAGCGGCTTTTGAAAAAGATAAGCGCACTAAAGTGTTGAGCAACGATGCAAACGCAGTTGTCTGCTTCTGCCACGAACCGAAATCATCAAAAGATATCGTTCAAAAAGCAAAAGAGTGCCGTGCCACCCACATTGTATGTGATGGCGTTTCTATTGAAATGGGCAACAATACGATTAAACTTTTAAACAAGACGTGGGCCGGTAAACACAAACTATTAACGATGACGGGCGGCATTGAAGGCGCCGTGAAGATAACATCTTACGATGATATCTTTGTTGAAGAACCAGTAAGATCAGGAGTTGAGGAAGAAGCTATGGCAGCAGCCTAAGCGGGCAGCCCTATACATACGTGTGTAGGGCTGTTTTTTATTTCCCCTTAAAATGATATAGTTATCGTACAACTTTATGGACAACACACCGCAGACCCAGACCCTCCAGGACAAGATCGACTTTTTCCTCCTTTCTGCACATGAACTCCGTACTTCCCTCTCTGCCATGAAATGGCTATTTAAAATGCTCAGTGACGGAGACTTCGGCACACTAACAGAAGAGCAGCTCAATGCTATTACACAGGCATCACAAGCAAACAATCGCATGGTTGATTTGCTTAACAGTACAATGACAGCAATCAAGAATGACGATGTCATTACCTATGCCAAGATTGCTGTGAACCTTACAGGGTTAGTAAACGAAATCGCTCAGGAATTCACCAGCGAAGCCAAAGAGCATCAGATCACTATCACCTATCACCAACCCTCAACTGACATTATTGTCTGCGGAGATGTTACCAAGCTTCGCATTGCTCTCCACAATATTGTTGAGAATGCCATCAAATACAGCAATTCTAACACCGAGATTGAT
>JAQBRC010000024.1 GCA_028286705.1 Candidatus Nomurabacteria bacterium | reverse complement strand
AGCTGCTGTAAAGACAGCGGCTAAGAAGGTTGTTGCGGCTGCAAAGAAGGAAGTAAGGGGTACTGCAACATCTGCACGTGCCAAGGCAAGTAAGACTAAGAAAAAATAAAAGAGTTACTGTATGTTAGTTGATATTGCAATTCTACTACTCATTCTCTGGTTTCTTGGATTTATCGGTATCTATACTATCGGGTACTACCTTCACATACTGCTTGTGGTTGCGGTAATTCTAGTTTTGATCCGTATAATTCGCGGAGAGAATCCTCTCTAAACAACAAAAATTCCCACTACTAGTGGGAATTTTTGTTTACGTAGCTTTCAAATTGTGCTTTTGATACGAATCGTTCATCCAGGGTAAAGAGGCTGTGTCTTATTGTTGCAAAACTTTGGTGTACCTCATCAAATCGCATGCTAGTCTCAGTTCTGAATTGACTTAATTTTTCATCATGAAAAGTAAACTGCCGCACGGTTATTGAGGCAAGCTTTTCAATTTCAGATTCAATCTTATGATTCAGGCTATCAAGATGCTTATCTATAGCTTCAAAACGCAAATCCACCTTTTCAAACCCCTCAGACATTTTCACTGAGAGCAGCTCAGTTGAGTCTTTTTGATTCATTAGCATTTCTGCAAGATCTTCGATTGTCATCGGCTTTTTCATACAGACAGTATAGCAAGTAGTTAAAAAGCAAAACAAGTGCAAAAGTACCCTAATTTCTTTATATTTCCTTTAGATATGGGGGTATATGTTAATATAGTTATATGAACGAAAGGGAGAAAACAGCCTTTATAAAGGTTGTGTATGGATACTACAAGAAGTTGGGAAGACATGACCTACCATGGAGAAAGACTAGAGATCCATACAAGATTGCTGTCTCTGAGCTTATGCTGCAGCAGACGCAGGTGACAAGAGTGATAGAAAAATACAAGGAATTCTTGAAAGCGTTTCCAACAATGAAGGCATTGGCGGAAGTACCGCTGCAACAGGTACTGCTGGTCTGGAGCGGTCTTGGATACAACCGCCGTGCACGCTTTTTGCAGCGAATGGCACAGGCGGTAACTGAAGAGCGAAAAGGAAAGTTTCCAAAAGAATTTAATGAACTACTAACTCTTCCAGGTATCGGACACTATACTGCCGGAGCAATTTCTGCATTTGCATACAACATCCCTGTTTCAATTATCGAAACTAATATCCGCACCGTCTATCTCCATCATTTTTATCATGATTCAGAAGTTGGAGTATCAGACAAGGACCTCATGGTTCTGATCGAAGAAACGCTCGACAAGGATAATCCTCGTGAATGGTATTGGGCATTGATGGACTATGGTTCTCATTTGAAAGCGAGTGGTATAAAAATACATCGCAACAGTGCGCAATATAAAAAGCAAAGTACCTTCAAGGGTTCCTTGCGTGAGGTTCGGGGCGGCATTATGAAAATCCTCACCACCTACTCCGCAACCGCTCAAAAGCTCCATACAATATTATCATTCGATATGGATCGTATAGAAAAGGCACTCGAGCAACTAATGAAAGAGGAATTTATTGTTAAGAAAGGAAAAACCTTTTCTATTAAATAAGTTATTCTGCGCTAAGACGGAAGGCATAGAACATGCCAAGCAATAGTAGGGCTCCAAGAATAACAAAGAGAGTTATATATGAAGCAGTGCTGATAATATACCAGCCAGCAAGCGGTGCAACGATGTATGCTAACGGACGCATCATTCTATATACGCTGACAATAGCCTCGTCCTGATCATTGATGCGCTTGAAGAAATACGATTCGGACAATACTTCAACCATGCACATGCCGACACGAGTGCAGAATAATACCAGTGCATAGAAATAGATTGAGTGAGTGTATTGTCCCAATAACGCAAAAGCAATCGTGCTTATACCGGCAATAGCGAGGCCGAATAGTAACATTTTCTTTTCGCCCAACTTGTCTGCCAATGTTCCAACTTTGTATTGTATCAGCATAAACGGAAGGAGCATAAAAGAGAATACCGCACCAATTTGTGTCCAACTAAAGTGCAATACCAGAGACATATAGAGCGGGGTGAAGATAGTCATCCAGGCATAGAAGAATTCCATCAAAAAGTTAATCGATAGTATCCGTCGCAATGGTGGGGATTGTCGAATGACATTCCACGCTGAGCCAATTGTTGTTTCTGTATAAGTATGGTCCACAAAGTTTCGCTGACTATATCCTAATATAAGGAAAGCGATGAACAGCAGAACTGCTGCAACGATATAGACACTAGCAATACCTGTGTATGTCACTATAAGCCCTGCTAGGACTGGCATGAGAGCAATAGCAGTGTTGATAACAGTCAGATACAGACCATGCGTACGGCCTGCTGTAGCGCTTTGTGTGTAGTGTGCAATAAACAAATCAGTGCAATACCACACGGTACTGGTAAGGGCTGTGTAGAGCACGAACATGGTGATGAAAGCGATTGGAGTCGTTAACGTCCCTAAACCAATAAGCGTGATTGCAAGCAAGAGGAAAATTGCAAGCGATACTCGCACCAATCCCACCCTTTGTATAATCAACGGCAATACAAATAACAGCAGTATTGAACCCGTTGCTCCCAATACATAAAACAGACTAGTGTACTCAGCACCAACAAACCGCTCTACAGCGGTTGAGTTGATGTACATGACGACAGAAAAATGAGCGAAAAAGAGAAACGAGACAAGTAGTATTGAACGTATCTTTTTCGGACTGTTCTGCATGTTATGAAGAGAGAATTACCGGCAATACAAGCGGACGCTTTGCAGTGTGCTGGAAGAGATACTTTGAAACGATATCTGCAACGATGTTCTTGATCTGATCGATGTTCGGATTCTGTTGGCCTTTTGTCTCCTGTTCAATGGTGCGCTTGATAAGGGCACGAGTGTGTCGAACAAGCTCCTGAGATTCCTTCAGGTATACGAAACCACGAGAGATAATGTCCGGAGACTTCTTAAGCAGTCCTGTCTTTGCATCAATCAATGCAACAACTACGAACATACCGTCTTCGGCAAGCATCTGACGGTCACGAATAACCACGTTCTGCTCGTCGCCAACTGAGAAGCCGTCCACCATCATAGGAGTTGCTGGAGCCTTCTCTTTGCGTACGCTGATCTTTGTACCATCAGCTGAGATTTCAATGATTGAACCGTTGTCCGGTACCACAATGTTTGACTCAGGCACACCAAGTTCCATTGCAAGGTCCTTGTGCTGCTGGAGTCGGTAGTGGTTGCCATGGATAGGAATAAAGAACTTTTCCTTGATCTTGCGGTGTAGCCATCGGATATCTTCCTTGTTGCCGTGTCCTGTGGCGTGAACGTATTCTTCGCCCGGAGTACGGTAGGTAATAACGCGAGTACCCTGACGTGAAAGTCCATCCTTCATCTTTTCAACCTGGCGTTCGTTGCCGGGTACGATTGAAGAAGACAGAATAACGGTATCTCCTTTCTTTAGAGCAAATTTCTTGTCAGTCTTGTTTGCTGCGCGCATAAGACCAGAGAATTCTTCACCCTGTCCGCCGGTAGACAATACAATTACCTTGTGAGGAGGGTATTGGTCGATGTTATCCATTGACTGGATAGTATCTTTCTTAGGCTTGAGCAATCCTGCTTCCATAGCGATATCAATGTTGTTCTTCATTGAACGTCCATTGATAAAGACATGCTTTCCAAGCATTTCTGCGATTTCAATAATCTTGATCAGACGAGTGATGGTTGAAGAGAACGCAGCAATGATGATGCGGTGTCCGGCTTCGCGACGTAGGATATTTTCAAGTCCTGTATACACCTTTGATTCCGCAAGAGAGAAGCCTTCGTTTTCAATATTGGTTGAGTCGGTGAAGAGCAACAATGTTTTCATTGTATCGAAGATCTTGTATGCGTCTTCTTCTTCCTGACTTACCACACCATCAACCTGGTCGAGTTTGTAGTCTCCAGGGTTAACGATGTTTCCGTGAGGAGTCTCGATAATGACACCCATTGAGTCTGGAATAGTGTGAGTCACACCCCAGAACTTTACGCGCATGTTGCCGATAGAAATAGTATCGTTGTTTTCAACGGTAACGGTGTTCATTGCTGGAAGGTGCGGGAATTCGCTGTGTCGCTTCTTAAGCATCAACACTGTCAGGTTGCGAGAGTACACTGGTGGGTTGCCGATACGTGAAAGTACCAACGGTACGCCGCCGATGTGGTCTAGGTGACCGTGAGTGATGATCAATGCACGGATCTTGTCCTTGCGTTCTTCGAGGTAGCGAGTGTTTGGAATAACATAGTCGATACCGGGAGTAGTTTCGTTCGAGAAAGACATACCAGCATCGATAACGATGATGTCATCGCCAATTTCAATTGCTGTCATGTTCTTTCCGATTTCTTCTACACCACCAAGTGGGATAACGCGAACAACACCTGGATCTGGATCAGGGATGTGTGCAGTCTTTCGCTCTGCTGTTTCTGTAGAGGCAAAGCTCGCATCTGGCTTCGGCCATGCTGGACGACGCTGTCTGTCATGAGGGCGACGGCCATTGGCAAATCGCTTCTTGGCTGGAGCAGCACCAGTTTGTCCGGTTGGAGTACTTGGACGAGTGGTTGTACCGGGCGTGCGGGGCGCAGGTCGTGTGAAGAGTTCTTTTTTATCGTTGTTAGATTGTGTTGGTTCCATGTTGTGTGTTAATTAAATTTATTTTCCATTCTGATTATTCCTGAACCACTTCCAGAGCTTGTCTGTATGAGTGTACCAGTCTTTCGCATCCTCGTACTCCGTGGCGGGAGATTCTAATGCGTTAGAGATAACAGTATGGGTAGTAGTATTGAAAACGTAGGGAAGTGCTTCAGTATAGAGCGGTAAGGCAATCGAGTATTGTCTCGGGATAGCAGTGTCACTGCTTCTCGCGAGAAATACTGCGAATGTTCCGGCTGCTGCAGCCCTTTGAAATGCTCCCGGGTCGAAGGCCTTCACTGAGACATTCACACCGGCAGCTTGTAGTTGCTTGGCAAACGTTTGTGCCACGAGCAATAGCTGGGGATCATTTTGAACTGCGATTGAGAATCCATTAATGGATGTCTTCTTTGCAGCAGTACCAGCCGTAGCTGGATTTTGAAGCACTCCTGACGGAGTTCCATAACCGTATACAACTGTATCAATTATAGCCTGTTTGTCAATAGCTTGGCTGATTGCTGATACTGTTAAAGGGTTTGAAAGGGCAGTGTCTGTTGAGGAATGATAGAGATTGATAGTGCTTGTCGTAGGGACAGAAGAGATATTCAGAGACGAGGGCAGTGTGCTGGTTGCCAGAGTTTCTGGGGCTAGGGAATAAGTAAAATCAACATCTTCGGCACTTACTGCATTGAATAGGTCAGATTGGTTAGCGTATGTGGCAATGGTCAATGTTTTCAACAGTGCCTTTGCTCCCAGCGCATAGCTGTTTCTTTTCAGCACAACCGTTGAGGGAAGGTCATTAGTATAGGCTACGCTGGCAACCTTGAATGCTCCGGCACCAACAGGATGAAGGTTTTGCTTTGCCGTTTCAAATGCATCGTCAGTGATTGGTTCCCAAATGTGCTTAGGCAGAATATAAAATGACATGCGTGAGATAAATGAGGTGTCAGCATTGGGCAACATGAAGACAACAGTTTGAGAATCTGGATTCTCAACTGCAATGTTTTCCCAATAGCCACTAACATTGCTGATGGTTACATCCTGCATCTTTTGTACGGTGAAGGTGACGTCATTGCTAGTAAGAGGTTTGCCGTCATCGAACTTCAGGTTTGGTTTTAATAATACCGTTACTTCCTTTCCATCAGGAGAGAACGTATATGAGTCAGTTATGTCAGAAAGGTTAGCATAGACCAGCGATACTAGGCGGCGGTCTGTTTCAGTTGTGGCCAATAGTGGGTTGATGAAGTGAGGTGTACCGATAACACCTTCAGTTAAGTTGCCGCCACGAGCAGGAACAGTTATGAGAAAGTGGTTGTTGATAGTTACGAGCAGTATGAAAAGGATAACGCAGATGGCAAAAAATACTCCATAGAACAATGCACTGAGTCCTGTTAAAGGACCGCTTAGCAATTGTTTAAGAGTCTTTGGAGAAGGAAACTTTTTTGTGATAAGGAAAGAGGGAAAAGACGCCATAGAATGGTGCCTCACCTTTTCTGCTAGAGGTGGTAGTTCTTATCGAACAATTGCCCAGATAGAGAGTGCAGCGAAGAGAACGCCTACGATAATAGTCAGTACGAACAAAACACGCTCGAAACCTCGTCGAGTTTGAAAGGCTGACATGCTGTCGCCAAAGTTACTGCCGTTATCTCCGCTAGGACGCTGAAGAAGTACCAATGCAATAAGGGCGATGGCGGTGATTAATTGAAGACTGTGTAGCGTTGCTGCCATAGGTGAAACGTGTCTATTGTAGCAGAAAGGGGAAGAAGGTGCAATTTTGCAAACAGTTGACAAAATGTATGATACATGATACTATAAAGACTGTTCTTTAACCATTTAAATGTATCGCAATGAAGCGTAACCTTAACAACAGAGAGCCGCCAGTTTTAGCTACAGTGTATCTAAGATAAAACCGGCCGCGACGAAAACAGTGTTGATTGAAAAGGAGGGGAGCAGTGTGCTCGCATTTTTTAAATCTCGTGTACCTTTTAGTGGTATTCAAGTAGTACTACTCTACAGATTAAGAGGAATAACCTACTTGCCTTGGGATGGGCATGGTAGCCGGATCATTATCATGATCCGGCTTTTTTATTTGTATAAATAGCTCTTTCTGCTATGCTTTATACAAATACTCACTTAAACAACAGAATCATGAAAAAGCAATTAAGAGTCGGAAGAGGTCGTACACTTATTATAATTGTCGACACAATGCTATGTCCAACTGGAAGCTCAGTAACGTGCCGCGATTGCAAGGGAAGAGGTCTGTACGAAGGTGTTGGAACCAAAGATGGTGCTGGTGCCCGCGAACCTGTGAGGAGTTAATCCTTTCTCTTCAAAACAAAAATCTCAGATTAATCTGAGATTTTTTTTATTTAGACAATGAATCAAGCAATGTCTTAGCTTGATCTGTTGGATCAAGAGATGGAATACCATCCTTAGACAAGATAACCGAAGTGAATGAGGTATCAGTTGGAACCTTCTGTTCGAAGGTTGTAGTGAAGATGCCGCTAAGAGCAAGCACTCCAGTTGTCGAAAGTCGTCCCTTGCCGCCAACGAAGTTGCCGAGTGAGTAGGCAATGGGTTTGTTGTTAAACAATTCTGTCTTGCGCAATACATGTGGTCCTGCACCTAATACTAGATCAGCACCCGCATTGATTGCAGTATGCGCAACTGCTTGTACGTTGCCACGATTTTCTGTACCCATGTACTCAGTTGCACCAGTAACTTTAGTTTTAGTTGCGCCTTCGGCACCGCCATGGAAGATAACAACAACAATATCGTTCTCTTTCTTCAGTGCCTCAACAGTAGCGGCAATGTATGCATAGTCGCTAATAGTTTCTGTTGGTTCTGTACTAGAAAGACCCATGATGCCGATCTTGGTACCTTTGATGGTGATACTTGCTGTTGGCTTGTCAGGAGCAATGTATACAAGACCTACGCGATCAAGTTCTGCTTCCGTGTCTTTTAGACCGTCAGTGCCATAGTCGTATGAGTGGTTGTTGATGAGACTGACGAAATCAAAGCCTGCAGCTTTAAGAGTGTCAGCAAATGAAGAGTCTCCTCGAAATGCATGACACTGAGAACTAATGTATACACATTTAGTCTTGCGATCTTCATGAGCAAACGTTCCTTCAAGATTGCCGATCATCAGATCAGGCTGTTCCAGTGCGTCACTAACATTGTTGTTCAGGGCGGTGATGTTATATCCGATATCATCAGACGGCACCATGTCGCCAACCCATCCGATAGTTATGGTGTCAGGAATAGTTGGAGATTCAACTTTGTATTCAGGGTCGCTACTAGGAATCGCTGAAAGATGCCATACCGCTAAGGCGGCAGCAATGCAAAGTACTAGTAGTAAAAGCTTTCGTAACATAAGAGGGTAATTAGATGAGAACGTAGTCGATCAATCGCTTGTTAAGATCTGTCGCTGTCACTTTCAAGCGTACTCGGTCACCGATACGAAACTCCTTTTTAGTACTTTTTCCGATAATGGTCAAGGTTTTTTCGTTGTATTCGTAATAGTCGTGGCCGATATCTCGAAGACGTACCATGCCTTCGCAGCGTGTCTCCTTTTCCTCAACGAAGAGTCCGTTCTTTGAAACTCCTGTGACAATACCGTCAAACTGCTCTCCCACATGGTCAGTCATGTATTCAACCTGCTTGTACTTGATACTTGCTCGTTCTGCATCAGCTGCTTCTTTCTCGCGCTGGGAAGAGTGCTGGGCAATCTCGTCAAAATAGTGCCACATTTCCTTAGGAATGTACTTGTGCTGCAGGTACTGGAACAACAGGCGGTGCACAACCAAGTCGGGGTAACGACGGATTGGAGAGGTAAAGTGCGTATAGTATTTAAATGCCAGACCGTAGTGGCCGATATTTTTTGTAGAATAAATGGCTTTGGCCATCGAACGAACAATTGCTGTCTGTATGGTTTCCCGTTCAGGCTTTCCTTCGAGAGAAAGCACAAGGTCGTTAAGTTCCTTTGAGGGAATAACGCCGTTTTCATTCACCGGAAGCACGTATCCGATACGCTTTAGAAAGAGCTGCAGGTTTTCAACGCGTTCTGGATCTGGGGCATCGTGAATACGATAGACAAAGACTTCTTCTGCATGCTTGTCGTTAGTTGCGATGAATTCTGCAACCTTTCTGTTTGCAAGCAACATGAGTTCTTCAATCATGTGGTGTGTTTCGCCGCGTACCTTTTTATATACGCCAATAGGGTGCCCTGCTTCATCAAGCTTGAACTTTATCTCTTCTGTTTCAAGAGAGATAGCTCCTTCTTCGAATCGCTTCTTTTCTAAGTCCTTTGAAATAGCCAATGCCGCTTCAAGTTCTTTCAGGTATGGTCCATCTTTGGTATCAAGTACTTTCTGCGCACTTTCATAACTGAAGCGCTGATCAGAATAGATAACTGTTTTGCCGAACCATTGGTCGATGATTTCCATCTTTGCAGTGAAGGTAAATACGGCTGAGAAGGTCAATCGGTCTAGATGCGGATTAAGACTACAAAGATCATTTGAAAGCACTTCAGGAAGCATAGGGATAGTACGGTCTACCAAGTACACAGAAGTCGCACGTTCAACCGCTTCCTTATCAATTGCATTGCCTGGCTGCACATAGTGTGACACGTCAGCGATGTGCACTCCGACTTCAGTGTTGCCGTTTTCTAGAAAGTTAACGGAGACGGCATCGTCAAAGTCCTTGGCATCTTCAGGGTCGATGGTGAAGGTGGCGATACCGCGGAAATCACGACGATTGTTCTTTTCTTCATCGGTAATGCCGCGATCGCTGATTTCATGCGCCTCCTTGATAACTGCTTCAGGATAGTTATTGTCGAATCCTTTTTCCAATGCCAATGAAAGCATTTCCGCATTGTTCTCAAGCGGCTTGCCGAGTACATGGGTGATTTCTCCCTTAGGAGCTGCCATAGGGTCATTCCATTCGTAGATACGACAGAAGACCTTGTCGCCTGCAACAGCACCGCCTAGCTTGTCGTTAGGGATGTTGATAGTTGTATACATGCGGCCATCGTTTGAGGTAATAGTGTAGATACCGTTTTCTAGGATCAGTGTGCCACTATATCCAACCTTTGAGCGACGGGTAACATCGATAACCTTGCCTTCAGGATTGTCTTCACGGGATTGTGGAGCAATCAGGGCTGTAACCTCCACTTTTACCGTATCTCCGTGAAAGGCCTTGTTTAGAGCTTCTCGTGGTACTTCAATAGTGATGCCAGCATCCCGCACCTTCACAAACCCTGTTCCTTTGGTTGAAATATTGATTTGTCCTTCGTATGTTGCGCCGACTTTTAGCTCCTGCTGTTGTTCCATATAGCTGACACTGTAGCATGGAAAGGGGAAAGAACGAAGTAGAATGTTTGACATTCTAATGGTATATAGTATAGTTTTAAAAAATAACTTAATACTAAATGGAAACAATCCCAGTGAAAGCATTTCTTTTTATTAACAAAAGGAAATTTAAAGGTATTGCCAACCTGTTTGGCATACCGATATTCGGTAACGGCTTTGTCGTTACAGGTAATTCATTTACCTGCAATAGTTATGCACCCGCGCTCGATGGCTCCATTAGTGGAGAAATGGTTCCAGTTGCTTCAATCAATGAGAGAGAAGCCGCTGCGAAGCGTTTACTGTCAGGAGGATTCGTAGAGATTACCGAATCAAATGCTATGTATGTGGCTGAAAAGCCTGTTTTTGAAGAAATGCTTCAGGAATGTTAATGCTGTTTTTAAAGCGTCAAAACCATTGGTTATTGACGCTTTTTCTTTTGTCTGCTACGATACGCCCTACATGTTAAAGATTCGACTACAGCGCATTGGGCGCAAAAATGAAGCAGCATTCAGACTCGTTGTAACTGAGTCTAAGAACGGGCCACAGAGTGGCAAGTTCTTGGAAATTCTTGGTTCATACACTATGAAGAACGATGTTATCAACCTCAAGGGTGACCGTATCAAGCACTGGATTGGAAATGGTGCCCAGGTTTCAAACACTGGACACAATATGCTAGTAAAGGCAGGAATCATTGAAGGGCGTGCAAAGAACGTGCTTTCAAAGAAATCTCCAACAGTAGCTCGTAAGGAAGCTAAGAAGAAGAAATAAGCAAACATTGCCCGCGAGGGCATTTTTTGTTACCGTGTATATAAATACTCATTCAGATGAAGAAAGATGTGATTGTAGGACTTAAGGATATTATGATTCTTGACATAGTACTTATCTAGTCCGACTAAAAGGCCAGTTTCAAGAATTGGCCTTTTTTGTTTAGTATTTCTTTATGTTACTATTATATAAGTACCGCTCGGTGCGCATTAGCAGCTAATCTATATACCTTATGTCTGACAAAGAATTTCTTGAAATGCTCATAAAAGCCCTAGTTGATAACCCTGACGACGTGCAGGTAACCCGCACTGTTGATGAGATGGGAGTACTGCTCACCCTCTCTATTAATCAAGCCGATATGGGCAAGATCATTGGTCGCGCTGGCAATACTGCTAAAGCCATCCGAACATTGCTCCGTGTCGTTGGCATGAAGAACAATGCCCGCGTTAACCTTAAGATTAACGAGCCTGCGGGCTACGAACGTCAGCCTGACGTTGCAAACCTTGAGGATGCAATGGCTGATCTGAAAGACTTATAATAAAAATCCCCTTAGAAATAAGGGGATTTTTATATGAAAGAGAAAAGGAAAAAATATAGTGCTTGATATACGAAGACCCAACCACATGTTGGGTCTTTTTTGACTTTACCCCTTTTCCTTGTACTATCATCTATATGAAGTTTCATTTTCTCACAATTTTTCCTGACATGATCCAAAGCTATTTGGACGAGGCAATGTTGAAGCGTGCTGCTGAAAAGAAGCTTGTGGCTTTTGACGTGAAGAACATCCGAGACTATACGCTCGACAAGCATAAGAAGGTTGATGAGCGTCCGTATGGCGGAGGTCCGGGTATGGTGATGACACCAGAACCTATTTTGCGTGCTCATGCGAAGTTAAAAATGAAAGGGAAGAAGACCAAGGTAGTTATGCTGTCTCCTCAGGGCAAGCTGTTTAACAATGTTATGGCTGCAAAATGGGCTAAGTCATATTCTGACATCGTATTTATCTGCGGCCGCTATGAAGGCGTTGATGATCGAGTGCGAAAGATACTGAAGGCAGAAGAGGTATCGATTGGAGACTTTGTCCTAACAGGAGGGGAATTGCCCGCTCTTGTGATGACTGATGCTATTTGTCGTCAGATTAAGGGAGTGTTAGGTGATCATGCATCAGTTGAAGAATCCCGTATAGCGAGTCCTCGTGTCTTTACTCGTCCTGAGGTATTAGAATTTCCTAAAAGTACAAAGACTGTTAAGGGGAAGAAGCATAAGGTTCCGCCAGTACTTGTTTCTGGGGATCACAAGAAGATTGAGGAATGGCGAAAAAGCCAACAAAAGGAAGAAAAAATCTAGTTGCACTTTTCATACAGTTTGATAATATTTATATATAGCTTGACGACAGAAAATTCTATCGGCTTGCTGCGGACATTAGCAATAATGTACTCATGGGCGAAACATTACTTCCGAGTAACTGCCGTCGCCCCAAGCTATAAATAAAAACACCCTCGTTTGAGGGTGTTTTTATGTTTTTCTAAGATGTATCGATACTATCTCCAACCTGCCCTCCTTAACTTCGATCACTATTCTTATTGCTCGTCCACGGTTACTGCTAAGAGGATAGTTTTTGCTATAAAAGAATTTATTTGGGTATTCAAATTGATACGAATCAAAGTTCACTATAGTTTTTTGAATCTTATCTATTATTGAGTAGATCAGCATCAAAGATTTTTCACTAGAATTATTTCTAGAAAATTCCTCTCTCCTTCTTTCAACAAAATGTTTCAATGATCTTCGAGAAATATAGACTCCACATCCTAAATGAGGGTGGTTCGGCTGATTAGTCCCCTTAACGGTAAATAAAAGCAACGACTGCGTGTGTCTTTCAATCCACCCTCCTCTAGGTAGCGCATAGTATGCTGTAACTAATTTCCGTACTTTCTGAAGGTTTCTTCCAAGTCTGTTAGGCATATATAAGTAATCCTACAGTTTGGGCAGTCAAGAAAATTGCAAGCAAAGTTCAATATATCTTGATGTTGAAAGGTATTATTGACATTTATTCATATGTTGCTTATACTATGTGTCTTACAGATTGTGGAAGGGTTACGGCAGAAAAACCTGTAAATTAGTAGAGATTTTATAGTTAACGCCCTCGGGAGGTTCCCGTGAGGCATTTTTGCGTTTAGATAAACTATGAGTAAAGCAACCCCACAGGGCACGCAACGTCCTAAAAAGTACTTTTCGAAATATAAGAAACCTCTTGTAGAGTTTCCCAACCTTATTCAGCACCAGCTTGATTCATTCAACTGGTTGGTGGAGAAAGGCTTGAAGGAAACCTTCAAGGAATTTACTCCTATTAATGACTACTCAGGCAAGAAGTTCCAGTTGGACTTCGTGTCATTCCACCTTGTAGAGCCTAAGTTCGACGAACATCACTGCAAGGAGAACAAACTCTCTCTAGAAACACAGATCAAAGCTCGCGTTAAATTGACCAACAAGCAGACCGGTTCTGAAAAGGAACAGGAAATCTTTATGGCTGATTTGCCTGTAATGACCCCACATGGCACATTCATCATCAACGGTGTTGAACGCTCAATCATTCCACAACTCTCTCGTTCAAGCGGTGTCTTCTTCACAGAACTCGAAGTGAAGGGCAAGCGTTTCTTCGGAGCGAAGATTATCCCAAATCGTGGCGTATGGATCGAAATCGAATCTGATCCAGACGGCACTGTATACGTACGTATCGACAAGAAGCGCAAATTCCCAGTTGTGTCTCTTTTGCGTGCTCTTGGTCTGACAACAGACGAAGACATCAAGAAGCACTTCAAGGGCGAAATCGCTCAGAAGGTTATCCTGCACTCACTTGAAAAGGATGTAGCAAAAACTCCCGGGGAGGCATTTGTAGAAATCTACCGTAAGTTGCGTGACGGTGATTTGGCTACTGCTGATAACGCTCGCGACTTCGTTAACAACCTCTTCTCAGAAGAGCGTTACGACTTGTCATCAGTTGGACGTTTCCGTTTCAACAAGCGCTTTGAATTGGACATGGGCGATGCAGAAATGGAACGCAAGACATTGTCTGCTGCTGACCTTGCTCTAATCGTTAACAACATTATCGAACTGAACAGTACTCCTGGTTCTCATGCAGATGACATTGATAACCTTGCTTCACGTCGCGTACGTTTCGTTGGAGAAATGCTTCAGCAGAAGGTATATGTTGGTCTTACTCAGATCAAGCGTAACGTGCAGGACCGTATGTCTACAATCGACGCAACAAACGCGCTTCCTATTCAGGTGGTGAACCAGCGTCCATTGCAGGCTCGTATCAAGGAATTCTTTACTACCAACCAGCTCTCTCAGTTCATGCAGCAGGAAAACGTTCTTTCAGAACTTGAAGAACTACGTACTCTCTCTGCGCTTGGTCCCGGCGGTTTGACTCGTGAACGCGCTACTCTTGAAGTACGTGACGTGCACCCATCACACTACGGACGCGTTTGTCCTATTCAGACTCCTGAAGGTCCGAACATCGGTCTTATCCTTCGTCTGTCTATTTACGCTCGCGTAAATGCATTCGGTGTTATCGAAACTCCTTACGTAAAGGTGAAGAACGGCAAGATCACTGGCGAAGTTGAATACTTGAACGCTGCTGAAGAAGAAAAGTGCATCATTGCACACGGCAGTAACAAGTACGACGAAAAGGGCAATCTGCCAGAAATGGTTGAGGCTCGTATTCGTACTAACCCAGGTATCGTGAAGAAGGAAGAAGTGAACTTTATCGACGTGGCGCCTAACCAGGCATTCTCAGTTGGTACTTCAATGATTCCATTCGTTGAACACAACGATGCGAACCGTGCATTGATGGGAAGTAACATGCAGCGACAGGCTGTTCCTTTGATCCGTCCAGAAGCACCATTGGTTGCTACAGGCGTTGAGCAGGATGCAGCACCATATTCAGGACGTTTGATCATGTCAGATCATGACGGGGAAGTAACTTACGTTGACGCATCTAAGATCACCGTTAAGGATACAAAAGGAAAGGAGAAGTCATACATGCTTACTTCATTCCAGCGTAACAACAACTTTAACGCATTCCACCAGCGTCCAGTTGTAACTATGGGACAGAAGGTGAAGGCAGGTGACTTGCTTGCTGACACTTCAACGACTGACCACGGTCAGATCGCTCTTGGTCAGAACATGATGGTGGCATTTATGTCATGGAACGGTGCAAACTTCGAAGACGCGATCATTCTTTCAGAACGATTGATTAAGGATTCAAAGTTTACATCTATCTACATCGCTGAATTTACTTCAGTTGTTCGTGACACTAAGCTCGGACCAGAAGTAACTACTCGCGACATTCCAAACGTTGGTGAAGCTCGTCTTAAGGACTTGGACGAAGACGGTATTATCCGTGTTGGTGCTGAAGTGAAGGAAGGGGACATCCTTGTTGGGAAGATTACTCCAAAGGGTGAAACTGAACTTACTCCAGAAGAACGACTTCTACGAAGTATCTTTGCTGAGAAGGCTCGCGATGTTAAGGATACATCTCTTAAGATGGATCACGGCAAGCGCGGACGTATTATTCGTGTGAAGGTATTCTCACGAGACCAGGGACACAATCTGGAATCAGGTGTGATCAAGAAAATCGTTATCGAAGTTGCACAGTTGCGTAACATTGCAGTTGGTGACAAGTTGGCTGGACGTCATGGTAACAAGGGTGTTATTTCCGTTGTTCTTCCAGAAGAAGACATGCCGTACATGGCAGACGGACGTCCTGTTGACGTTGTGCTAACACCGCTTGGTGTTCCGTCACGTATGAACCTCGGACAGATTCTTGAGCTTCACTTGGGTATGGCTGCTAACGAGCTTGGCTACCAGGCTATCGTTCCTCCATTCGCAGGTGCGACTGATAGTGAAATCAAGGAAGAATTGGTTAAGGCTGGTCTTCCAGAAAACGGTCGCGTGCCATTGTTTGATGGACGAACAGGCGACAAGTACGAACAGGACATTGCTGTTGGATACATGTACATCTTGAAACTTCACCACATGGTTGAAGACAAGATTCACATGCGATCAATCGGTCCATACAGTCTCATCACTCAGCAGCCGCTGGGAGGTAAGGCGCAAGGCGGAGGTCAGCGTTTCGGAGAAATGGAGGTATGGGCATTGGAAGGATACGGTGCAGCGCACACCCTTCGCGAAATGCTTACCATCAAGTCCGACGATATCCGAGGACGAGCACAGACGTTCGATGCAATCATTAAGAATGAGAAGATCGGCGAACCAAATGTGCCGGCATCATTCTCTGTGATGTTGAACTATCTGCGAGGCTTGTCACTGGACGTAGAGCTCAAGAGTACTAACAAGGTCGAAACAGTAGAAGATGAAGTGAACGGATAACGTCACACTAGATTAAACAAACACAATTATGAAAACACTCGATACAACAAATTTTGATCAAATCTCTCTGAAGCTTGCTAGTCCAGATCGCATTCGCGAATGGTCTTTCGGTGAAGTTACAAAGCCGGAAACTATCAACTACCGTACTGGCCGCAGTGAACGCGGAGGATTGTTTGATGAACGTATTTTCGGTCCTGAAAAAGACTATGAATGTTACTGTGGAAAGTACAAGCGTATTCGTTACGCTGGTATTATCTGTGAGAAGTGTGGCGTTGAAGTCACTCAATCTATCGTTCGTCGTGAACGCATGGGACACATCGAACTTGCTAGTCCTGTAGCGCACATCTGGTTCCTACGAGGCGTGCCTTCACGTATGAGCATCCTGCTTAACGTGTCACTTACTGACCTTGAAAAGGTTGTGTACTTCGCTGGATACATCATTACGACTGTTCATGAAGATGAGCGTGAGCGTATCGTTGCTGACTTGGATGCAGAATTCAAGAACAAGCTCAAGGGTGCTGCTGACGAGGAAACTCGTGAGAAGCTACGAACTCTTCTAACAAACACAAAGAAGGAAATTCAGGAAATCCGTATTGGTAAGGTATTGAATGAAATTTCATACCACCATTACTCATTGAAGTACGGCTCTGCCTTTGAAGCAGGTGTTGGTGCTGAACCAATCTACCAGCTCTTCAAAGATATGGATCTTGGAAAGGTTAAGGCGACTACAGAGAAGCTGCTTGAAAAAGCAGGTGCTGCAGAGCGCGAAAAGCTTAACAAGCGTATGTCACTAGTTCGCGGAATGATGTATGCAAACATTCGTCCAGAATGGATGTTCCTAACAGTTATCCCGGTTATCCCTCCAGCGATCCGTCCTATGGTGGCGCTTGAAGGTGGCCGTCATGCAACTTCTGATATCAACGACCTATACCGTCGTGTGATCAACCGAAACAACCGTTTGAAGAAGCTGAAGGAAATCGGTGCTCCAGACGTTATCTTGCGTAACGAAAAGCGTATTCTCCAGGAAGCTGTTGATGCTCTTATCGATAACTCAATTGCAGGACAGGACAGTCCAGCAATGAGTCAGGCGCAGCGTCGTGCATTGAAGTCATTGTCTGACAACTTGAAGTCAAAGCAGGGTCTGTTCCGTCAGAATTTGCTCGGAAAGCGCGTGGACTACTCAGCGCGATCTGTGATTGTCGTTGGTCCTCAGCTTAAGCTTAGTCAGTGTGGACTTCCAAAGCACATGGCATTGGAATTGTTCCGTCCTTTCGTGATCTCAAAGATCATCGAACAGGAATTGGCATACAACATTCGTGGCGCTAACAAATTGATTGAAGATGGTATTCCAGAAGTATGGGCTATCCTTGAAGAAGCAATCAAGGGCAAGTACGTTATGTTGAACCGTGCTCCGACCCTTCACCGTCTTGGTATTCAGGCCTTCATGCCTGTGCTTGTAGAAGGCAACGCTATTAAGGTTCACCCACTCGTTTGTCCTGCGTTTAACGCCGACTTCGACGGTGACCAAATGGGTGTGTACCTTCCGTTGTCTGAGCTCGCTCAGCACGAAGCTGCAACACTGATTGCTGCTGACAAGAATATCTTGAAGCCCCAGAACGGGGAATCAATCGTGTCATCAAAAATGTTGGACATCGTGCTTGGTTGTTACTGGATGACTACCTTGATCGAAGGAGAAAAGGGAGAAGGCATGTACTTCTCAAGTCCTAACGAAGCTATCACAACGAATGACTTTGATGGAGTATCACTCCGTGCAAAGATTCACGTATTGGGAACTCAGAAGGACAAGTATGCTGGATTCGGTGGCAAGCCATTTGAAACAACTGTTGGACGTCTATTGTTCAACGCTGTGTTGCCAAGTGACTTCCCATACATGAACGAAGACATGACAGGAAAGAAGATGGTGGCTGTAATCGACTCATTGATTGCGAAATACGGTATTGACCGTGTTGCTCCAATTCTTGACCGCGTAAAAGACTTCGGATACAAGTACGCAACTCGCTCAGGTGTTACTTGGGGTATCGATAACGTTATCGTTCCTAAGGAAAAGCCAGAAATCATTGCGAAGTATCGTAAGCTTGAAGCGGAAATCCGCTCACAGTTCGAAGAAGGTCTTCTTTCAGAAGACGAACGCTATGAAAAGGTTATCTCAAACTGGAACAAGGCTAAGAACGAAATCGAAAAGATTCTCCCTAACACTATCGAGAAGCACGGCTCAGTGTATGACATGATCACTTCAGGTGCTCGTGGATCTATGAGTAACGTTACTCAGATGGCCGGAATGAAGGGCTTGATTCAGAACACTACTGGACGAACTATCGACTTCCCAATCATTCCTTCATTCAAGGAAGGATTGTCTCCACTGGAATACTTTATTACTACTCACGGTTCTCGTAAGGGTCTAGCCGACACTGCGTTGAACACAGCTCGCGCTGGTTACTTGACTCGTCGTCTTGTTGACGTTGCGCAGGATGTGGTGATTACAGAAAATGACTGTGGAACAAAGGGCGCAAAGCGCATGACTCTAGAAGTTATTTCTGGATTCGAAATCCCACTTGCTAAGAGTATCCGTGGACGTGTTCTTGCAAAAGACATCGTTACAGAATCTGGCGAAGTATTGTTCAAGCGAGGTCACTTGCTTGGTAAGGATGACGTTGAGTTGGTAGACCAAAAGGGAGTACTCGAAGTATTCGTACGTACTCCTATGGTATGTAAGACAATCTATGGTATCTGTCGTCAGTGTTACGGTCTCGACTTGGGACGTAACCACTTGGTAGATCGTGGCGAGTCTGTTGGTATCGTTGCCGCTCAGGCGATTGGTGAGCCTGGTACTCAGCTAACGCTTCGTACCTTCCACGCCGGTGGTCTTGCTGGTGTCGACATTACCCAGGGTCTTCCTCGTGTTGAAGAAGTCTTCGAATGTCGTACCGTTAAGAATCCTGCTCTAGTTAACAAGTACGCTGGTACTGTTTCTGAAATCAAGGATAACGGAACTGAAAAGTCTATCGTTGTTCTTTCTTCTGACAAGGAAGCTAAGAAGGACAGTATGGAATACGTTGTCGGTCCTCGCCGTGTTGCAATCGTAAAGGTTGGACAGGACGTGAAGGGCGGAGAACTATTGACTGACGGTTCTGCAAACGTTGACGAAGTATATGAATTCGGTGGCCGTGAAGCTGCAGAAGACTACATCATTCGCGAAATCATCAAGGTGTATGAATTGCAGGGTGCTTCAATTGCTCGTAAGCACTTGGAAATCATCGTTCGTCAGATGTTCTCTCGCCGCAAGGTGAAGGATGCTGGTGATACTTCATTCTCTCCTGGTGACACTATCGAAGCTACAGAAATGATGGAAGAAAACGCTAAGATGCGCGCTAAGGGTCTTGCAGAAGCTAAGGGTACACTTATTATCTTGGGTATCACTCAGACTGCATTGAACGCTAAGTCATGGATCTCAGCCGCTTCCTTCCAGAACACTAACCGCGTCTTGATTGCAAACGCAGTGAAGGGCGGAACAGATACACTTCGCGGTCTTAAGGAAAACGTAACTGTGGGACGATTGATTCCTGCAGGTACTGGATTCCGAGAGCGCTCAGCACTTGATATCAACAATATTAAGCACGACGAAGAACAATAAACATAACAGGGAATGGATAACAGGTTGTTCGAACAAATAAAGAATCGACTCCCTATTGCCGAAGTACTCTCAACGTATATTACGCTTGAACCGTCTGGAACTCAGTTTAAGGCTCGATGTCCCTTTCATAATGAAAAGACTGCGTCGTTTTCGGTATCACCGGAACGCGGTCTTTTCTATTGTTTCGGATGCGGAGCGAAAGGGGACATCTTCAACTTCGTTGAACAGTTCGAAGGGTTGGACAAGAAAGGCGCACTAAAGGTATTGGCTGATCGCGCCGGTGTTCCACTAACGAACAATCAATACACGAAAGCTGAACCAACTGACCGTATCTACGAGGCAATGGAAAGTGCGGCTAAGAAGTATGAGGAGGTGCTTGAGAAGAACACTGAAGCAATGGCCTATCTTAAGAATCGTGGATTGACGGAAGAAACCATCAAGCACTTTCGTATTGGGTATGCACCAACAGAATGGCGGACGCTTGCTGCGTCTCTTGATGAGCAGAGCCAAGGATTCTATGAGCGTGCAGGACTTATCAAGAAAACAGAGAAGGGATACTATGACCGCTTTCGTGGACGTATTATCTTTCCTCTTTCTGACAGCAGTGGACGTATCGTTGCATTCTCTGGCCGTATGTTTCCCGACACTCCGGAAGGACCGAAGTATTTGAACAGTCCGGAAACGGAAATTTTTTCCAAGTCTCGCGTATTGTTCGGTTTTGACAAGGCAAAGCTTGCGATTAAGAAGCATAACTTCGCGATTCTTGTTGAGGGTCAGATGGATCTTGTATTGAGTCATCAGGCAGGATTCAGAAACACTGTTGCCACTTCAGGAACTGCAGTTTCTGAAACAGTCATCGGAGACTCAAGTGCTCAGCTTTCAATCATTGCTCGCCTTACGCAGAATCTATTTCTTGCATTCGATGGCGACAGTGCGGGAAAGAAAGCCATGGAACGTGCAGCAGTTGTTGCATTGTCTCTTGGTATGAATCCGAAAGTTGTTGCATTGCCGGAAGGCATTGATCCTGCTGACTTTCTTGGAAAGGAAAGTGTTGATTCGTGGAAGGAGTTGTTGAAGAAGGCTGAACACTTTATCCTGCATACATTGCATGAGATACAGAAGACAGCTCCTTCAGCGCATCAGCTGAAGCAATCGATTCGTACGCAATTGTTTCCGTTCTTGTTGCGCGTGTCTTCTGCTATTGAACGTCAGGTATATCTTAATACTATTGCGTCTGAGTCTAACTTAGGCAGCAAGGAAGTGCATGATGACTTTAATGCGTATGTCATTGAATCGCAGAGAGAAGTGTCTGCAGCTGTTCCTATTGCTGTCGCAGCAAAATCTGCCCTGACACATACAGAGCGACTGCTCGCACTTGCTGAACTCTTTCCTATAGAACCAGTATTGGCACAAAAGAAACTGCTTGATGAATTTTCCTTTGAAGGATCACTTCTGACAGTTACACCATTGTCTGATGATAGAAAAGAATTGGTGTTAGCAATGGTTGAGAGGGAATACTCATCTATTCCAGAAGAACACATCGAAGGAATCATCCAAGACCTCTCTCGCATTATTGTCACCCAATTCTTGGAACAATTGCGATTCGAGTATTCCATGAAAATGAACGAAGCAAAACAATCCCAGGACGAAGAAAAAGAGCTGCAGTATCTAGCGCTGTTGCAGAAATTGCATCAGCGGCGCCAGGGGCCGTAGCATTGACTTTTCTCTCTTTTTACACGATGATACGAATGAACTTATTATGCCAAACAAAAAACCAGCTCAAAAAGCACAACCGAAGAAAGTAGTTAAAAAAAGCGCACCAGCGCCGAAAAAGAAGGTAGCAAAAAAAGTGGCACCAAAGCGTGCAGCAAAACCAGCTCCAAAAAAAGTAGTTACTAAGAAGACCGCTGTAAAGAAAGCTGTTGCGAAAGCTCCAGCAAAAAAGGCGGTCAAGAAGGTTGTAGCGTCAGCTGCTCCAAAGGCAAAACCTAAGCCTATTACCATTCGTCACGCAGGCTCTGCGCCTCGTCGCGAAAATAATAGCGAAAAGAAAATCAAGGAAATGGAAGTGAAGTCGCTCGAACTTATCGGCAAGGGCAAGAAGCGTGGGTTCATTACATACGACGAGATCTTGAAAACATTTCCTGATATTGAGAACAACATCATGTTCCTCGACGAACTGTATGAAAAGTTCAGCGTCGCGGGTATTGATATTCTTGAAGGTGGAAACCTGCTCGACATCGACAATACTGAAGACCTTTCAAAATACGTAAAAGACAGCCACAGCTTCAGTTCTGTGCAGATGTACCTGAAGGACATAGGTCAGTACCCATTGATCAATGCCGCTCAGGAAAAGGAATTCGCGAAGCGTATTGCTCTCGGAGACCTTGAGGCAAAGAACTTGCTTGCACGATCAAACCTTCGCTTGGTGGTATCTATTGCAAAGAAGTACGCTAATCGTACAGCGGACTTAACTCTTTTGGACTTGATTCAGGAAGGGAACATTGGTCTCTTCAAGGCCGTTGAGAAGTTTGACCATACCAAGGGTTTCAAGTTCTCAACCTATGCGACATGGTGGATTCGTCAGTCAATCACTCGTGCATTGGCCGATCAGTCTCGTACTATCCGTATCCCCGTGCACATGGTTGAAACCATTTCAAAGTACAAGCAGGTAATGCGTCGCTTGGCGCAGGACTTGGGACGTGACCCTATGCCAGAAGAAATTGCAATGGAAATGGGAATCGAAGTTGAAAAGGTTCACGTGATTGAACAGATCAACCAGGAAACTCGTTCATTGGAATCTCCGATTGGTGACGACGAAGACAAGTCTACATTCGGTGAATTTATTCCCGATGACAAGATCCTTCGTCCTGACCAGGAAGCAAGTCGCCGCATGCTCCAAGATGCAATCCGTGCAGTATTGGAAGAGCTGTCTCCAAAGGAGAAGCGAATCCTTGAAATGCGCTACGGACTCATCGATGGCGTGCAGCACACGCTTGAGGAAGTAGGGAAGGAGTTCGGTGTTACTCGTGAACGTATTCGACAAATTGAAGCGAAGGTTCATGAGAAGCTCCGCCAGAATGATCGCATTCAGAGATTGAGAAACTATTTTGATTAAGTAATATAAAAAGCCCCATAATATGGGGCTTTTTATATTACTTGCTTTTTTAATAAATATAT
This sequence comes from Candidatus Nomurabacteria bacterium, assembly GCA_028286705.1. Lineage (GTDB taxonomy): Bacteria > Patescibacteriota > Minisyncoccia > Phycocordibacterales > UBA9973 > UBA4124. Next base: position 6,265 of record JAQBRC010000024.1, on the reverse strand, counting down.
GTTATAATAATAAAAATTAAAAACCAAAGATAAATGAAAAAATATTCAGACATTGAGTATAAAAAAGTTCTATCGCTTACTCAATCGATAGAAGAATTTATAAATACTACCTTGGATACTACTAAGTACACTTTTGAGGTAACGCAGTTTGACAAGGAAGTTCAATATCAATCGGACCTAGGGGGTGTAAATTTTCCACTAAAAGGTGACGATGGAGAAAAAATCAATCCTCAGTTTGGCGATGAAAAATACTTAATAGAAGAATTTACGTTGATCCAAGCTCATTTTCATCTTGGGTACATGCTCGGTTTCGCTTCTTTTGAGATGAACCAATCTACATGTAGTTGCTATATGCAGCTGGGTCAACTGAATCCGGAACAAAGACTTTTGTTCAAAAAAATTGACCTTGATTGTATTTGTGAAGATGAATCATGGGAAAAAATATTTTCCCAGTTCATGAAATGGGTTACTGTTATCATTAATGATGATATTACCCCTTTCTAAAATTAAAAGGCCCCGACTAGTCGGGGCCTTTCTTATTCCTATTTTATTTTAACAAAGAATCAATCGCTTTCTTAACGTCAGCAATTGGATATGCTCCAGGAATGGCAACCTGCTTGCCAGTATTCTTGTTAACGATAACACTGTACGGTGTTCCTTGCGCACCAATCTTTTCCGCTTCAGCAATGCTTGCTCGTACCGTTGCTTCAGTTGCAGGAGCTGTGATACATGCTTTGAACTTAGAAGCATTGACACCTTGCTGAGTTGCGAGTGTTGTGAGCAATTCATTGCTCTTAGGGTCTGGGTTAAGTGTTAGGTTAATCACACTATCAAGATAGCTGTTGAACGCCTTTGCTCCGCCAAGCTGTCCCGCACATTCAAGTGCAAGTGCTTCGTTGAAAGCGTTAGGGTGCAGTTGTTCAAGGGGGAAGAAACGATATACCCATGCAACCTTGCCTTTGTAGTCAGCAACAATTTGCTGAAGTGTTGGATGGAACTTAACACAGAACGGACAGTCACTGTCAGAGTATTCGATAACAACAACTTGTGCTGTATTGATATCGCCGCGAGTATAGTTAGCATCTCCAGTACGAACGGTTGCAATATCTGCAGCAATAGTGGAAGGAGTTATCCGGGGCTGCTGGTCAGAAGGGGTAGTTGCTGGTGACTCACCAGTCTTGCCAGTTGAGTGCAAGATGATAACAATAGCGATAGCAATCATCGCTACACTGGTAGCAATAGCGGCAATGACGTTAGTTGGCTGAGCATTTGAAGAGTCTTTTTGGGGTGTTTCTTGTGTTTCCATGGGGTAAGTATAGCGTACTTTTAGACTAGAAAAAACAAGGCTTTTATGATAGGATGCTATGGCAAATATATGACGATTCCTGAGTTTTTCACGTATACGGTTGTCTTTTTAGCCCTATATGTTCAAGTCTTTTTCATGGTGACGTACTTTGAGCACCGTAAAAAGCTACGGGCTCTAAAGAACGAGCCCCTTCCTGAATTGGTTAATCCACCCAAGGTGGCTATTATCGTGCCTTGTTGGAACGAGGAAAAGACCGTACACGGAACCATCGCCTCTATCCTGGCACTCGATTATCCCGAGCATCTGCTCGAGGTTATTGCTGTTGATGACGGAAGTACTGACACAACATGGGATGAGTTGCTGCAATACAAGGATCATCCTCGTGTGCGCATTTTCCAGAAAGAAAATGGCGGTAAGCACACTGCAATTAACTTCGGTATCGACAATACTGATGCTGACATTGTTGGAGGTCTTGATGCTGACTCGTTCGTTGCTCCTGATGCGCTTCGTCGCATGATTGGTATGTTCCAAGCTGATCCTGAGACTATGGCAGTCACCCCTTCTTTGATTGTTGATCAGCCAAAGAACATTCTGCAGTTTGCTCAGCGCATCGAATATAACATGAGTACATACAACAAGAAGATGTTGTCCTTGCTTGGAGCTATTCACGTTACACCCGGACCGTTCTCATTGTTCCGCAAGCCATTGTTCGACAAGATTGGGAAATTTAAGAAGGCACACAATACTGAAGATCAGGAATTGGCATACCGTATGCAGGAGCATCATCAGAAGATTGAGCACTCTCTTAACTCCTTTATTTACACTCGTGCTCCTGACACGGTGAAGAAGTTGTACACGCAGCGACTACGTTGGATTTATGGGTTTATCCAAAATACAAACGATTATCGTCGTCTGTTGTTCAAGCGCGAATACCTTAACTTCTCATTCTTTACATTGCCTTCAGGTATCGTTTCTATCTTGGCAGTTATCTATCTTTCCCTAGTATTCGCATACGATGCGATACTATTTATCATTAAGAAAATTACCCAATACAGCATTGCTGGTTTCAACCACGGTGTACTGCCAAACATTCACTTTGACTTGTTCTATATTGATACTGGTGCGGTGACGATTGTGACATTGTTCCTGTATGTCGTGTTGCTGTTCTCTATTGTTATGGGAACCCGCATGAACAAGCAGGGATCCGGCTTTTCTTGGCACATCCTTGCATACCTATTGATTTACAGTGTTATCGCTCCATTCTGGCTTTTGAAGGCTGTTTGGAATACAATTGCTAGACGTGGCCAGCCAGCGTGGCGATAAAAACATGAAAGCTTTTAGAAAATATTTTATTGTATTCTTCATCACCGCTGCACTCTTTGCAATCGCTTTCTTCGTCAGTCAGTACCTTAACAATCGCAAGATTGCGGAAATTAAGGAAGTGCAGAATCAGGTAACGATTGATATCATCTCGTCCGAAACGCAGTTTGATTTGTTGCAGGAATTGTCTTGTCAGGATCAAAGCGGTGACTATTTGTCAGGCGAGATCTCAAACCTTGCAGACAAGATTACCTATGCTGAACAGAATCTCAGTAATCAAACAGAGCTGACGCTCTTGAAGCAACAGTACAGTGTTGTTGAGGTGAAAGATTTCCTTTTGACGAAGCGCATTAGTGAACGCTGTAAGTCTAACACTGTCACCATTCTTTATTTCTATAAAAATGCAAATGTTTGTTCTGACTGCGTGAAGCAGGGATACGTACTTGATACATTGCACAAGAAATATCCAAGTATCCGTATCTATTCATTTGATGCCGGACTTGATAGTTCAACAGTGCGGTCATTGCTGAGTATCTATAAAATCTCAGCTCAGCAGCCGTCACTAGTGATTGGAAGCAAGATAGAGAATAAGTTTATGGCTGTTGAAGATATTGAGAAGTTGCTCCCAACATCTCTAACTGCTCCTGATACTGCCAAGACGAAGGCAACTGCTAAGAAAACTACTAGCGCAACTGCAAAATAATATGATATCGAAGACGTTGGGACAGACAGCACGCTTTGTCCTTGTTGGTATCCTTAACACGGGTATTGATTTCATAGTTTTTAACCTACTCGCATACTATGTTATCGGACTAGAAACAGGATGGGCATACTTTGTCTGCAAGACCACAGGCTTTCTTGTTGCGATGGTCAACAGCTTCTTTTTTAATAGCCGCTTTACGTTTAAAGACAATACAAAGAAACAGGGGGCATGGTGGCGGTTTGCCCTTGTTACTGTCTTTTCTTTCCTTGTCAGTCTTGGTATTTCAACGCTTGTTTTCAATGTGTTAATCGCTGATACCTCGCTTTCAGGACTTTTGGCTGGTAATATAAGTGCAGTTATTAGCACTGCCATTGGTATGTGTGCCAACTTTATCGGATATAAATTTTTTGTGTTCCAGAATGATCAACAGGCTGCGTAATTCCATTTATTCTTTTCTTCAGAAGTACTGGGTATTGCTCGCTATTCTTGTAGTGTTTGTTGTCCTTCGTGTTGTTACCACGCAGCTTGATGCTATCCCTACATGGGACGCTGCTGTGTATGTCGGCATGGGCAAGTATCTCTATTCGCATGGGGCAATAGGGACATGGGAAGCATTGCGTCCTATTGGGCTTCCTATTGTTCTAGGAGCATTCTGGAAGATCGGTATTGATCCGTATTCAATCGGAACTACTATCAGCCTGATTATCAGTATTGGTCTACTGATCCTTACCTATCTATTCGCAGAACGTATTCGTCCTGCATCAGGTAGCATTGCAGCTGCATTGCTTGCAGGGGCTGCGGTATTTTTTAACTTTAGTGCAATACCCATTACTGACATCACCTCCACATTCTTTGCAATGTTGTCGCTGTATGTGGTGTATCGTGCCAATACCAATCGAAAGTATTTCATCGGTGGCATTGTTGTTGCGTTGGCATTCATGTCCCGCTTTCCGCAAGGATTACTGCTTGTTGCTGCAATGCTTACAATTTTTATAAAGATGTTTTACGAGAAAGGGAAATGGGAAGACAGGATTGGTCGTCTCATTGAGCGAGGATTTATTATCGCAGGAGGATTCTTCCTTATCGTTATCCCGTATCTTATCAGCAGCTATATATTCTATGGCAATGCATTCCTGCCGTTTATTGAAGGCACTGCAGTTATCAAGCAGTATCCAAGTCTGTATCAGAAAGGACTATGGTTCTATCCTTGGGAATTGTTGAAGCAGAACCCGTTGTTTGTATTCGGATTGCTGCCTATTGCATTGCTCTTCAAGAGAAAGCAGCGAACTGTTGGCATATGGGTATTGGCATCAGCGATTGCCATCATTGCCGCATACTTCACCTACGAAGTGCATAAGGAAACACGATACCTGCTTTCTTTCTTGCCATACGTTGCAGTATTGAGTGCTATTGGTATTGCATACACGTTGGAATACTTCAAATTGCCGCAGTTGCTATTCTTCGGACTATTTATCATCGCAGGCTTTATGCTCAATGCTGGACTGCTCGTGCATTCTTTTCATAATCCAGATAACAAGCCAATGCATGACTTTGAATCATACTTGAGCAAGGCGCCCAAGGCGCGAGTGCTTAGCTCAACTCCAGACATATTTGCCTACACTGATGTCTATATGGTTCGCAGTCTGTATTCAGATTGGAATGATGCATACATGGCATACAACAAGCTTAAGGGAGATACAGACTACATGATGCTCAATAGCTGCAATCTGGAGACAGGTTGTGCGGATAACGCACACTGCAAGGATGACAAGCAGCTATTGCTTGATACTTTGGCGCAGCACGACCTTGAGGTATTTTCAACAACAACTCCTTCTCAGTGTGTGTTGTCCATTTATAAGTTAGCGCATTAGTATGACAAAGCTGTCAGTTGTCATTCCTGCATACAATGAAGCGCGTCGCATTGAAGCGACGCTTGATTCTATTGTCTTGTTTGCAGAGCAGAGCAAGTACGATATTGAGGTGATTGTCGTTATCAACAACACCACTGACCATACTCGCGAGATTGTTGAGCAATTTCATCCGCATCTTTCAATCACTATACTCGATGCGTCATTATCAAATGCGCACGGAGGAACAAAAGGGTTGGCTGTTAAGAAAGGAGTATTGGCTGCACAAGGCGAATACATTTTATACATGGATGCGGACAATGCAGTGCAGTTGTCACAGATAGAAACATTCTGGCCTTCTTTTGCAGAAGGGTATGATGTTGTCTTTGGTTCTCGGTATATACAAGGGGCTAAGACCCATCGTGTCTGGTATAGAGATCTTCTTGGCAAAGCATCGAATCTTTTAGTGCAGGCAGTCTTGCTGCCTGGTATTAAGGATACGCAGTGCGGTTTCAAGTGCTTTACCAACAAGGCAGGCAAGGAGCTCTTTGAGCAGCTTACAACCAATGGGTGGGGCTTTGACATGGAAGTGCTGGCTTTGGCTCGTAAAGGAGGGTATAGGCTCAAGGAAGTGCCCGTATCATGGCAGGAGATGGATCAATCGGCTATTAAAGCCAAGGCGTTCGTAACTACTCTCAGAGAGCTATTTGCTATTCGGAAAAAGATAAGATAAATTTTTTGACTTTATTTCATATTGTGTTATAGTATAAAAAAATATACAATATGAACAAAACATGTGTCATTACTCTCTCGTGGGGTGATGCACCTCAGTGGTTCCATGGATCACCAAACAATGCTTTATCACATAGAACAAAGACTGTCTGTGAAAAGTACGGACTGACTGCAATTACCCAATGGGAAATTGCCGAAAACCTTAAAGCAAAAAACTTTGCTCTTGAATGTATCAGTATTCCTCTTCCAAAAGGAAAAAAATATATCGATACTTATTATGTATTAAAGGAAGCAAAGAAGGAGATGGATAAGCATGGGTATACTCACGCAATACTGATTGCACATGAAGTGCATTTG
>JAQBRC010000020.1 GCA_028286705.1 Candidatus Nomurabacteria bacterium | reverse complement strand
TACTTCGATGCTAGACTTTTTCAGCTTGTCGATGAAAGTAGAGTAGGTAAGACCAAGCTCGCGTACTGCGGCATTGATGTGTACCTGCCATAGTCGGCGCTTGTCACTCTTCTTGTCTCGGCGGTGTGCAAAGGCGTAGTTACCAGCGTGAGCAATGGCATCCTTGGCCATTCGTTCCTTGGTACTGCGTCCAAAACGATACCCCTTTACCTGGGCTAGAATGTTCTTACGTCGCTTATTTGCTATGGTTCCTCGTTTTACGCGTGTCATGGTGTTTTAGTTAAATTAATTAAATATTATCGGTGTGGGATGAACTGTGCAATATCCTTTGCAGTCATTGGGAATTCCTGTCCTTTCTTGCCTGCTAGCTGCTTAGTACGAGACTGCTTTGCATTAAAGTGGTTAAAACCCGGTGTTCGACCGATGATTTTGCCCGTCTTAGTCAGTTTTAGGCGTTTTGTGTATGATTTGTTGGTTTTTTGAGCCATATAGGTGTATTTCTTGGTTTATTTTGCACTTTTGTCTCGCTCGATAACAATTGCGAGGCCCTTTGGAGAGCGTTTATGCGGCTCTGCAATCTTATAGTGTTCTGTCACAAAATGCAAGACCCTGTCTAGTCTTTCCTTCAAAAAGGCTTCATCCATGCCCTTTGAGCGTCCACGCAGGAAAAGCTCTACTTTAATGCGGTGTCCCTCCTTAAGCCACTTGGAAGCGGTCTTAGCCTTGAGTTCTAGGTCATGGTCTCCTGTACCGACTTTGATCTGGATAGCCTTAGTTTCGCTAGCCTTAGCGCCAGTCTTGGCTTTTTGAGCCTTTTTCTTTTGCTCGTATAGGTATTTACCGTATTCGATCAGTTTGGCGATTGGCGGCTTAGACTGAGCATTGATTTCAACAAGGTCTACGCCGCGAGCTTCAGCCATAGAAAGAGCTTCCTCCAAAGGAAGAACGCCAATGCTTTCGCCCTCAGCGTCGATAACGCGAAGTTCAGCAGCTCGTATTTGTTTGTTGATTCGTTCCTTCAAGGTGTTATAGTGACTGTGATGAGTCCTCATAATACCAAAAAAACCGACAATGGTCAACAAACACAAGGGATATTTCCTTTTTGGAAAGAGGCGGGAGAGACACTTGCAGTGTTGCTGAGACGCTTCAAGGACGAACACGGATATGGTCCTGACGAGAAAATTACCTATGCTGGACGACTGGATCCTATGGCTGAAGGAATCGTGCCGCTATTAGTTGGAGAAGCACGATTCCAGAAGGATCGATTGTTGGGAGCAGTTAAGACGTATGAAGTTGATATTTTGCTAGGAATCAGTACCGATACAGCTGATATGTTGGGGTTGGTGACTAATATTGATATGGATACCGGTATTGCTCAAGAACAGATTGAATCTGCCATAGAGCAGATGAAAGGAATAACGGAATTGCCATATCCTGAATATTCCTCTCGACCAGTTGATGGCAAACCATTATTCATGCATGCCAGAGCGGGACAGAAGGTTGTTGTGCCTATAAAGAAAGTAACAATTCATTCCTTAGAGCTTAAGGAAATAAAAGAAATACCTCTGAAAGAGGTATTGGATGGTGCTATTGAGGTTATTAATAAGGTGCGGGGAGACTTTCGGCAGGAGGAGACGGTGGAGCAGTGGAAAGCATTGAAGGGTGGCAATGTACAAATGATATCTATTGTTGCCACCGTTTCTTCTGGTACCTATATGCGATCGCTAGCAGAACGAATGGGGGAGTTGCTGGGAGTACCGGCGTTGGCGTATAGGATTGTGCGGACGGAAGTGAAAGGGGTAGAAAAGTAAAAGCCGAATACTGATGTATTCGGCTTTTGAATGAATAAAGCAACGTTACGTACGCTTATTTTTGTTTTTTGCAGTTCCTGGGTCTCCAGACTGCGTTGAAGTTTGATGATACACGTTACGTTCTTCCGCGGAACGTCGTGGACCGGCATCGGCATTAATCTGATTAATAATGTTACCGCTGTAGTGTACAGGAGCTTCGCCCTGATTCTCGTTGCTGTTTAGTGCGTTATTCATATATCTATGATTTGTTTTGTCACTATTATTGCACCAATTGCCCCTATGTCAAGTATTTAGAGTCTATGATTGCTGATACTATATATGTATGCAAAATACACAAGCAACGTACATAGGAAAGATCTCATTTTTAGTTATCGGCCTTGTCATCGGTTGGTTTATCTGGGGACACAATAAGCAACCAATACCGCAGGGACACATGATGCCTGACGGCACCATGATGAATGGTGACGGATCTGATATGTCATCCATGATGGCAAATATGAATGACAGTTTGAAAGGAAAGACAGGGGACGATTTCGATAAGGAATTTCTTGCAGAAATGATTGTCCATCACCAGGGTGCTATTGATATGGCTGATCTGTCCGCTACCAATGCAAAGCATCAGGAGCTCAAAGATCTGTCTGCAGGAATCATTTCGGCGCAGGTTAAGGAGATAGAGCAAATGAAAGCGTGGCAGAAAGCTTGGTATAACCAATAGGAAGTATTGTCAAAGTGAGTTTATAACTCCTTTAATATAAATAGATATACTCTTGATATGAAAAAAATATTTTATTTTGTAATAGCAGTTCTATTATTGATACCGTCACTTAGTTTCGCAGCTACTCATGTAAGCGGGTACTACAGAAAGAGCGGTACATATGTTCAGCCTTATTACCGCTCCGACTCAAATTATACGAAAGCAGATAATTACAGCAGCAGAGGGAACTATAATCCCTATACAGGAAAGAAAGGATACAAGAGTTATTAATTAAAATATAAAAGCGCCGCCCAATCGGGTGGCGCTTTATTTCGTGTGAATATGAGGCTAAAAACATACAAACCCCTGAAGCAGTACCTTTCAAGATTCTGGGATTACTATCAGAGCAGTGTTTCGTTGCAAAAAGCCCTTGCAAACGTTGCATGAGACAGTGGAGAAGTACCACAAGCAGGTATTAAAAAGAGCTATTCAGTTTCGAATAGCTCTTAAGTGTGTTTGGTTTTTTACTGAAAAATGACTTGCCCTTTTTCAAGTTTTTTAATCAGCATGACAGTACGGAAGTTTGGTATTTTGTCTTCGACTTCCAGATTTGTTAGCCTGTGATACTCCTCAACCTCAGCATGGGTTCTTGGTTTAATGAAGCTCCAAGTTGCACACATCTCTGTTCTTTTTTGTGAATGCTTGTTATTAAATTCAAGAGTATGCATGCCATGTTGCCAATAGACATCTGACTTGTCTTCGTTAGGGCGCATGCCGAAGTTTTGGGTAACATTGGTTGAAATTCTTAGGTCAATCAAAGCACCTACTCGACGTTTTGCTCTCCATGTTTCTGTAATATTATAAGCAATATTTTCTATTCTACCGCCAAGCATAACGTATCCATATACAGGGCAGTTATAAGTAAACGTAAAATATTTCCCGAGTAGCATTTTGATTTCTGGGAAACCGAGATTCTCTAATGACCTCAACAATTTTTGGATGTCTTTTTGATATCCATCCAATACTATTGGTTTAACCTGCTCTTTTTTCATTGTTTAAGATTTTTTATTATTTTACACCAAATAATAAAAAAGTCAATAGAAATGTTATATTTTCTATTATAGAGAAAACAAAATAGCCTTACTTAGTAAGGCTATTTCATGAATTGTGGAGATGGGGGTATCGAAACCCCGTGTAAATACAGTGAACAAGTAAGTCTCCATGCGTAGTACTACTTGCAATTGAGGACTAGTGTCTTGAAGTAATACGAAACGACACTATTCCGACCCTCCCCTTATTCGGCGTACTTCAGAGGGAAGAAGTACTGCCTATCCTGATGCATGTTGCCGCAGACGCTATATCAGAAGTCTAGCGCGCGACACCTCCTTGACCTAAGTTAGGCGAAGATAGGAACCGCACCAGCCATACTAAAGTATGGAGATGCGATCTTAGATGAACTTGTTACAGTTATCTGTGAGTGACGGTTACGGGAGTACACTCATGCCCGGCATGCATACATGTTCAGGCTGCGTTTATCGAACCTGACATCCCCATGTTATGGGGCTGACTTGATGGCGCGATCCATATCGCGCTTGTCAGCCTTTTCCTTCAATGTGTTTCTCTTATCAGCTTTCTTCTTGCCTCGTGCGACAGCAATAGTTAGTTTGATTAGAGAGCCCTTATTATGCAATGATAATGGCACTATAGTCAAGCCTTTTGTCTTGTGCAGTTTTGCTAGTTCATTGAGCTCTTTCTTATGCACTAAGAGCTTTCTAGTCCGATATGGATCATAACCAGAACCGGCATTCTTTTCCTGCCAGGCAGGAATATGGGCACCCAACAAATACAGCTCTCCGTTAAGGAGAGTCACATGGCTGCCGTTAAGACTTCCATGCTGTGCCTTTAGTGACTTCACTTCGGTACCTAACAGTTCAATGCCCGTTTCGATGGTTTCCTCGATAGAGAAGTCAAAGCCTGCTTTTTTGTTGCGGACATATTCCATACGACTATGGTATCACAGAACTATGATAGACTGGCTCTATATGAAACTACAGCTCCCCCAGGTCACCCTGCTCGGTATTGACTGCGTGAACGTCGAGCGATTGCAGGCTGCATTAGATGCGTCAGAGACAGGCATCGAGTTTGGGGCGGTGAAGCTACTGACATCGCTGCCAACGGACGATCCTCGCCTTGTCACTATTCCGCATATTGGTTCAATCGAGGAATACTCTCGATTTTGTATTGAAGAGCTGCATAAGTATGTCGATACCGAATACATGATCATGATTCAGTATGACGGCTTCATTATCCACCCCGCTCTCTGGAATCAGGAATTTTTAGAATACGACTATATCGGAGGTCCTTTGAGTACAAAAACATGGATTCCTGTTAACGGTCAGGCACTTCCTCCGTATATCGTTGGCAATGGCGGCTTTACGCTTCGCAGCAAGAAGTTTTTAGAACTGTGCGCGAAGTTTGCGGCCGATGGGACGATAGCGAAACAGAATCCAGAAGACGTTGCAATATCATACTGGTATAAGAAAGATTTTGAGGCTGCAGGAATGAAATATCCTACACCTGAACTCGCTATGACATTTAGCGTAGGGGAGAACTATGGAGAATATGTAAATGGATTTGGCTTCCATGGATTTTATGTAAGGAATATGGATGCATTGAAGGAAGTGTTTCCTGATTATCCAACGCACTATTTTATACCGCGAATTCGCTGGGCGCGATTAGTGCTGTTGAAGAAGGCGTTGGATGGTGCTGCCATACGAGGGGCATATGTAGTAAAAGAACAAGGACTTGAGATCTGGCTTTCCTTAAAAGACGAAATGGTTGAGCCTGCATGGAATAATCGTATGGAATATTTTAATAGTATGGGGGATATAATTGAACTGTCTGAAGAGGGTCATACAGCTTCTTTTGTTATAAGTGCCAGGGTTGGACGAATCCCGTGCCAGATTCATTTTCAAGCAGAGTCAATAGAATTCCCTGCGGACGCAAAAGAGTTTCTTGGATAAGGAGAGCTCAATACTCAATGGTGTATAATGCCTGCATATGCCGAAAAAAGACAAAGTACACAACGAACCCATTCAGCCGACTCCAGACAACGGCAAGAAACCAGAACCAAAGAAAAAAACCCTTACATCGTACATATTCTCAACAGTGCTTATCTTTGCACTGATTGTTGCTGCGTATTCATTGTTCTCAGGGGTGGGAACTGACAAGACAGTAACTGTTCCTCTTTCAGAGGTTGCTCGTCTTGCTCAGGCAGGAGAGGTTAAGACTATCACCGTTGAAGACCAAGACTTAACAGTTACCAAGACTGATGGCTCTACGGTGAAATCAATGAATGAAGCCAATGCTTCATTGGTAGAGACACTGTCTTCATATGGAGTCGACGGCACTCATTTAAGTGGGCTTGATATCACCGTTGTCTCTCAGTCAGGATTCGTATACTTCCTTGTTACTATCCTTCCTATTCTTTTGCCAATTGCCTTCATTGGATTCTTCTTCTGGATGCTGACTCGTCAGTCTAAGGCAGGAGGCATGCAAGCCTTTACCTTCGGCCAGTCAAAGGCTCGTATCACCGATCCTAACGACAAGAACAATCGTGTCACCTTCAAGGATGTTGCAGGTGCTCGCGAAGCAAAGGAAGAACTTAAGGAAATTGTTGATTTCCTTAGAAATCCAAAAAAGTTTTTGGATATTGGTGCGCGTATTCCCAAGGGTGTATTGCTTGCTGGTGCTCCAGGAACAGGGAAGACTCTGTTGGCTCGTGCTGTTGCAGGAGAAGCAGGTGTACCATTCTTTCATTTGTCCGGTTCTGAATTCGTTGAAATGTTTGTTGGTGTTGGAGCGTCTCGTGTTCGAGATCTCTTCAAGATGGCTAAGCGTGCAGCGCCTGCCATTATCTTCATTGATGAAATTGATGCTGTTGGACGTGTTCGTGGCGGAGGCTATGGCGGCGGCAATGATGAACGCGAACAGACACTCAACCAGATTCTGGTTGAAATGGATGGCTTTGAGCCAAATGACAAAGTCATTATCATGGCTGCGACTAATCGTAGTGATGTGCTTGATCCTGCATTGCTTCGTCCAGGTCGTTTTGACCGACGGGTGATGCTTGATTTGCCTGATCGTCGAGATCGCGAAGAGATTCTTGAAGTGCACTCAACAACTAAGCCATTCGGCGAAGATGTTAACTTGAAAGTGATTGCGGAACGCACATCAGGATTCTCCGGTGCTGACTTGTATTCATTGATGAATGAAGGGGCGATCTTGGCTGCTCGAGAGAATAGAAAAACTATAATGCAGCATGATCTTGTCCGCTCTATTGAAAAGGTAATGATTGGTCCTGAGCGTAAGAGTCACTTGTTTACCAAAAAAGAAAAACTGCTCACCGCATACCATGAAGCAGGACATGCACTTGTTGCCTCTGTATTGCCTGATGCTGATCCTGTGCACAAGATCTCTATCGTTGCCCGCGGAAGAGCAGGGGGGTACACCATGAAGATTTCACTTGAAGAGCGCAAGCTAACAACGAAAAAGGAATATCTTGATGACATTGCTATGTCATTGGGAGGATATGCTGCTGAACAGTTGATCTTTAATGATGTGACCACTGGTCCTTCCAGCGACTTGCAGGTTGCAAGCAACCTTGCCCGTGCCATGGTTACCCGTTGGGGCATGAGCGACATTATCGGCCCTGTTGCATTAGAGAATGATGGCGGACAACCGGTATTTGGTCAGGGTGTCGAAAAAGAATATTCTGAAAAGACTAGCGCAACTATTGATGCTGAGGTGCAGCGCATTATGACTGAAGGGCTTAACAAGGCGAAAGAAGTATTGATTGAATATCGTACAGTGTTAGAGGCCATCACTCAGAAATTAGTAGAAGTGGAAACAATTGAACAGGGTGAATACGAGGCTATCTTAACTGCTCACAATATTCCTCTTAAAAAATTAGCACTATAATGCGTCATCCTTTTAAAGTACTTTTCATAGCACTCTTCCTGTCATTGGCAGCTGTGTCATACAGTCATGCGGCAACGACAGTTGTGCAGAAGCCTGTATCATACGGATACAAGGCTGCAACTAGTCGTACTATCGATACGGTTATTGTGCATGCCACATATAACCCTGCATTAAAGACCCAAACACTGGCCGGGGCACAGACATTATGGAAGCATGACAATGTGTCTCCACACTATGCGATTGATAAGGCGGGAGTTGTGTATCAGCTCGTGGCAGAAAAGAACATTGCCTGGCATGCAGGGGTGAGTTCATTGCCCAATGGTGCAACTGACATGAATACTCGCTCTGTTGGTATTGAGCTTATATATACTAACAAGGAAACACCGACTGCTGCACAGTACAAGTCATTGCAATCTTTGATTAAAGATATCGAAGGACGATACAACATTAAATATGTATTAGGTCACGATCAGATTGCTCCAGGTAGAAAAGTTGATCCATGGAATTTTGACTACGCTAAGATTAGCGAAGTCTTCACTCCAGCAACAACTGTATTCGAAGCACCTGCTACATTAAGCA
>JAQBRC010000038.1 GCA_028286705.1 Candidatus Nomurabacteria bacterium | reverse complement strand
TCCGGATCAAAGGTTAGAGACACCTCCCCGAAGCGTATCGCCGCCTCTCGCGTCTTTCATCGCCATGTAGAACCTAGGCATCCACCATATGCTCTTAATTTCCTATTAGGAAATCTAGAAATCATTTTCTATATTTTATCTATCCCCTTCATTGCTCGCAGACCGCTCCGCGAGATGAAGGACTCTGTCTCTCCCTACCTGCAGCAGTATTAAGCCCATCCCTTATCAAGATGAACCGTACTTTACTCTTACTCAGAGTGTGCTACGAGAGGACAGGATGTAATTATCAAGAAACTAACTATATTTGGTCTTTAACGAAAAAACCGCCTTCCGGCGGGCCAGCAAATTAACTTGGCTAGGCCGCCTGGTTTGCGTTGGTTGTTTCGATACACTTCATATAGCTCGGAGAGTATAGATGATGAGCAAAACAAAGTCAAGCCTTTGCCTGTCTAATTATTATTGGACCACGGGAGTCAAACAAAAGACACAAAAAGCCATAAAAAAGACCCCTTCTGAAGGGGGTCTTTTTTGCCTCAAAAGGGGCTATTTATTGCTTGTGACCAGAAGAAAGGTCGTCAGCGATACGATTCACGAACCGTCCAGCTGCATCCTTCCCGCCAAGACCAAATGAGAGGCCAAAAGCGAGCGCGAACATAACTACAAGACCGGTAAAGAGAATCTGTCCGAAGTATCCGAAGATACCAAGCTTGTCCAATGCAGTTACCACTGAAAGAATCCAGATAGCGTAGTACACGATTGTACCAAGCATGCGTGAAGAACGAATGTTAGCAACAGCTGCACTAGCAGATACAAACTTACGAGCAAAGTCAGCAACGATAGTTCCCGCTACAAGAATCAAAGCAGCAATCAATACCTGAGGGATGTATGCAAGTACATCCTGTAGGAACAATGTCACCTGATCAAGACCAAGGATGTTCAGTGACGCTACAAGGAATACTACGATAATAAACCACTTCACCAATTCTCCGAACACCTTGCCAATGTGCAAGCGAATGCCAGCACGAGCAAGTGCAGAATCTGTGTTTGCGTTCTTGAAGAGACGATCAAGCTTCAGTGCGTCAACTCCTGCAGTAACAAGAGAGCCGAGTGTTGAAGCTACGATCCAACCGATAATGAAAATAACGAGAGCGAGCAAGATCTTTGGGAAGATGGCGATAAAGCCATACCATAGTCCCTCTAGTGATAGAAGGAATACTTGACTCCATGTTTGTATAAGCATGATAAAGCGCTAAATGCGTATTAAAATTTAGTAATGCACTGTATGACGTACAGTACTATAAGTATACTCCCAAAAAGCCTTTGGGAAGCTAGTTGGGCAAAGTGAAAGTGGAAAAGTCCTTCAGTGCCACAAGGCGCTCATGAGGATAATCAAAGACATCACGAAGCAGTTTGTCGTACATAGAAACACGGTAGTTGAAGTCTTCAACTTCAAACACAGCATATACCAACTCCTTCCCTAGCTCACTCTCCAATACTGAAATAGCCTTCTGAATATGAGAGCGCTTAAGATGATCTCCTACAATCAATACGTCGAGACGACTTTCACTGTTCTGGATGAAAATGCCAGAAACCACCAAGAACTGAACACGTCCTGCGGGACGAAAGCGCCGTACGAGATCAGCATGCTTGAAGAAGTCCCCTTCTATCAATAGCTGCTTGAGTTCGAGAATATATGGAAATTCAGGATTAAGAAACCATCCTTGTACGCGCTTCTTTGAAACCTTGCCAGTACGACCATGCACCACTTCTTTTACGAAGCTTTTCTTCTTCACAAGAGTCATTGCTGCCAGCTGGTTGGTAACGCGACGTGCCATAGGCACCTGCATACGAGAGCGATCAGCAATCTGATCAGCCTCAAATCCCTGCTCAGGGTTCAGCAAGAACAACCGCATAATTTTAACGCGCTGAATCCCACCTAAAAGTTTTCCTAGAATTTCCATCTCTAATTTCCTCTCTTTCTTACCCGCTGATTATACCGTCCCCACTCCCTTGCATACAAGCTGGTTTTGGGTTGTAAATAAAAAACTGCGCTCATGTCTGAGCGCAGTTCGGAGGTTACCTTAATGCATTTAAGGCGGTCGCTGTTGCGTTGGCCTTACTTTAAAGCCCAGAGGAAGGTTTGCTGATTTGTTTAAAAATGTTGTAACAGATACCACATACTCAAAAAAATAGAGGGGTTTTGTCGTTGTAATAAACGCTTGAGATATAACTGCCTTCGTAGGCGATGTCATCTCGGTTTTCGGCTTCCCACCATGTAATTTCGTATTTGTAACAAATACAGCAACCAGTCCAAGGACTAACAAGAAAAAGAGCAATCTACCCATATCAAAATGAATATGTTAGGTAAGATACTACACCCGCTCAAAAAATTGTCAAACAAAAAGCCCCCAATTGGGGGCTTTTTGTTTGGTCGAGTGAATTATTTCAATTCTACCTTTCCTCCGGCTTCTTCGATAGCTTTCTTAAGAGCTTCCGCTTCATCCTTCTTTGCACCATCCTTGATTGTAGATGGAGCTGCGTCAACGAGGTCCTTAGCTTCCTTTAGTCCGAGGCCAAGAGCTTCCTTAACAACTTTCATAACAGCAATCTTCTGTTCACCAGCTGATGCTAGTACAACAGTAAAGCTGTCCTTTTCTTCTGCTTCAGCAGCTACGGCTGGACCAGCTGATGCAACAGCAGAAGCTGATACACCAAATTTTTCTTCGAATACCTTTACCAGTTCGTTAAGTTCTAGAACGCTCAAGCCTTCGATAGCTGAAACGATATCCTTGAACTTAGCAGGAACTTCTACGTTTTTTGTTTCTTCCATATAATTAAGTTTAGTTTTTTAATAGAAATGCATTACGCATTCTTTTTTGCAATTTGATCTAGCGCAATTGCGAAACGCTGAATTGGTGAGTTGATGATATTGACGAACATACCACGCAATGTTTGCAATGGTGGGATGGTAGCAATAGCAAGCATTTCACTCTGGTTCTTGTATCCTTTTTCAAAGACGCCGCCGACAATACTCACGATACCCTTGTGGCCAAGCTGGAAGTCATAGACTTCACGCGCAGCAGCAAGAGGGTCAGTACTGTATGCAACAGCAACTTCGCCTTCAAGTGGTGGAAGCTCTCCTGTAAAGCCCTGCTCTGCGAGCACGCGCTTTAGAAGAGTCTTCTTCCCTACTTTGTAGCCAACGTCAGAAGCGCGAAGCTTGCGACGAAGAGCGTTACTGTTGGCAACAGTCAGCTTATTGAACTGAACGAATACTACTGATTCTGCTCCAGTAACAATGTCTGAAAAAGAGGAAACAATTTCTTGCTTTTTCTCTTTTGAAATTGCCATATAAAATAATTAGTTAATGAACGTGTAGATAAATAGAGTTTGACCTCGGCAGGTCTTATCGACGCCTGCTGTCTTTGATCTACACGCTGATACTGTATCAAAAATGCCTAAAAAGTCAATATTATTGGACCGCGATGAGGGCTACAGCCTGTATTGAGTCAAAGGTTACTGCAAATGTCCCTGGGGTATTGAAAGAGACCAATGCATA
>JAQBRC010000026.1 GCA_028286705.1 Candidatus Nomurabacteria bacterium | reverse complement strand
TAATTTTGCAAGGCGTACTTCTTCCTTCTCAGTAATTAAGCTTATTTTTCCAATCTCCTGAAGATACGTATCCAGTGACGGTGCGTCTCGCTTTGTGATCGATTGCGTTATTCTTAGCTGTCTCATTCTTGTTTTTTTAAGTAAACATGTGTCTTTTCTTCATCCTACAGTATTTTCCTTATTTGACAATACATTGCTACTATTGGCTTTTAGATTGCAAATTTATCGCTTTATAGTAGAATGTTGGTACTTCAAATGAAGTCCCGTTATACGGGCCCTTAGCTCAGTTGGTAGAGCAGTGCTTTTGCAAAGCAAAGGTCAGGAGTTCGAATCTCCTAGGGTCCACCACAAAGAAGCCCCCATTCAAGTAATTGAATGGGGGCTTCTTTTTATCTAGCTTATATAAACAACGATACAATAGCCGCAATTCCCGCTGCCGTCATCAATCCAACAACCATCCATCCTATCCATGTAATGACTGGTTTATTAGCATGCTTGCCCATGACTGACTTGTCAGCACTAAGATGCACAATGAAGAACAGGATGATTGGGGCAACCAACCCGTTTCCAACAGCTGAGTAAATCAATGCCTTGATAGGATCAAGACCGATGAAGTTAAGACCGATACCAACAATCATCGCAAGAATAATAACGCCATAGAATGAATAGGCGTTCTTAAGCTTTCGATATAATCCAAACTTCCATCCCATACTTTCAGATACCGCGTACGAAGCTGAGCCAGCAAGAACAGGAATGGCCAGCATACCAGTACCGATAATACCAACGGCAAACAATATAAATGCGAAGTTTCCAGCAAATGGCTTTAATGCCAAGGCAGCATCAGCTGCACTGGTGATATCGGTAATGTTGTTGGTATAGAGCGTTGCGGCACAGGTAGCAATGATGAAAAACATCACAAGGTTTGAAACAAACATACCAGTCCAAACGTCAGCGCGCATTCTGCGAATAGTTTTAGGATGTACTGAATGCTGACGTTCTGCTAGCGTCAGTTCCCCCTTCAATATTTCTTCCTCAACTTCCTGAGAAGTCTGCCAGAAGAAAAGATATGGGGAGATAGTGGTACCAAGAATGGCACATACCAGGAAAATCTGGTTTCGAGAGAATTCAAACGAAGGAATAAGGGTGTCATGAAATACCTGACCCCAGTTCAAGTGAATAAACAACGATGAAGCGACGTATGACAGCAATACTAGTGCGAGGTATTTCAAATACTTAGCATAGCGAGCGTAGGTGGTGAAAATTTGAAGAAGCAGACTGATAACGCCAAACGCTATGACAAGCAGCGCGAAGTTAAGACTAGGAGCTAACAACTTTGCTCCCTGAGCCATCGCGCCCAAGTCTGCTCCGATATTAAACACATTGGCAGCAACTAGAAAAAATGTTGCGATATACAACAGAGTCTTTGAATAGTGTGTACGAATGTTGGCAGCAAGGCCTTTGCCACTCACCATACCAATACGGGCGCACATTTCCTGCACCACTGCCATCAATGGGAATGTAAACAATGACAGCCACAATAACTGAGTGCCGTACTGTGCTCCTGTCTGAGAATAGGTTGCGATACCTGAAGGATCGTCGTCAGATGCTCCGGTAGTAAGTCCTGGACCAAGGTTATTCCAGTATTCCTTAGCAACCGTAAATGGTTTCTTGTTAATTAATTCCTGCTCAACCTTGTTAAATGTTTCTACCCCTTCTTCTAGTAATTGTGCTGGTGCGGCAATAACCTTCTCGAGACCGCTTTCTTGGTGTTCGCTCATATACCACAATGATAGCACGCGACCTAAAAAACCGCCCTGTGCATCTGCACAAAGCGGTTTCCGAAGAAGGGTTACAATTGGTTTTAGAAAGCCGGATGCTACCGGTGTTGGTTTTTTGATTTTATGTTGAATGCAACATAAATAGGTATAAGTGTGGGAAGGTACCACCCCACTCCTTGCGGCTCGCAGTGGTAATACATAATTGCGCAAAGCAATACCATGGCAATAACAGCAGCAACAATGTACCAAGATTGTTTAGTTAGACTTCTTCTTTGAGTGTGGTTTTCTAACAACATACTACAGATTAAAAACTGGTTTACCCAAACTCTATACCTCTTGTGTAGACTTTGCAATAGCTACTTAAACTCAAATAATTTGTCTCGAAAGTCCTTGATGATGCCTTTTTCATCTACTTCTATTCCCTCTTTCTTATACAACTTAAGTCGCTGCTCTCTATACCCTTCATCAAGCCAGACCTTGCCGTTAGTATAGACAATGCGATGAAAAGGAATGTTCTTTTCCCCTGCCATATATGCCTTGCCGAGGATACCTGTGACAGAACGTGAGGCCATAGGACCTCCACCTGCCGCTACAGCAATGCGTCCGTAGGTTGTTACCATACCCTGCGGCACCATTAGGGCTGCTTCTACGACCCGTTCGCTAAATGTCTTCATGTAGCCAGTATAGCAAAACGCCCCACTCAATGAGTGGGGCGTTTTGAAGAAATTACTTTTTCTTTTTCGCTACTACCTTTTTAACGGCAGTCTTTACTGCAACTTTCTTCGCAGTTGGCTTTGCAGCCTTCTTCATAGGCTCTGCCTTAGCAGGAGCTTCTGTAGAAACCTTTGCAGCTGGTGTCTTTGTAGACATCATAGCGATCAATGAATCCATCTTGGCATTCAATGACTCTACCTGCTGCTTAAGGTCGTCAATACGACGATCAGGACGCTGTTCAGCACGGGGTTCGTCAAAACGACGTTCCGGCTTGCTGAAGCCGCCCGGACGTGAAGATGATTCGAAATCTCTCTTCTGAGGACGGTCAAACTGACTCATCTCTCCTCCACGCTTTGCAGAGAAACAATCGTTACAAAATACTGGCTTCTCTCCGTTAGGACGAAACGGTACTTCGCAAATCTTGCTGCATTCTGCACAAGTTGCCTTGTGCATCATTGCTGGACGATCTCCGCGATCGCCACCGAACTTATTAAAGCTTGGCTTTCCGCCAAAACTAGGGCGTCCACCCCCTCTACTATCACCGAACTTTTTGAAATCTTTCATGTAGATACCATAGCATTTTATGCTGAAAAAATCAAGCTGTGTCAAGAGTATAGTTGTTTTTCCACTAGGGTCTAGATTATTTATGACTTTTATCGTATACTGTGCCGGTATTAAATAACTATACATTTATGGCAAAAAGAGACCGAACATTGGGCGTGCATCCAAAATCTAACAAATCTCACAAGACAGTTAAGCGTCTTGCGATCAAGCGAGAAATGCTTGCAACCCGCGCTGGAACAACAAAGAAGGCAAAGTAACAAAGTCCTACCATTTCGGTAGGACTTTGTTACTTATTAGATGATTACCAGCGAATCTCTAATTTGATCCAAACTCTTCAATGTCGCGGCTTGATCGAATTCCTTTATGCTGCCCTTAGGATAATTCTCAAAGGCTGAATAATGGATGAAGTATCGCACTGCAACACAGGTATTGCTCTGCAATGCATACACTGTTTCTTGATAACGATTCCCTGCTCCGGCACCTTCTGCAGATGCAATAGAATAGTTCATGCCATTTATTGTCTGAATGGTTGCGTTGTGTGACCCATCCAAGAAACGGTCTGCGCTGCATCCTGACTTATCGTTGAGCTTCTCGACACTGACGTACGTATCAGTAGAGAGATTAGTTCCCTTTGCCAATGCTGCAGGGATAGTGAACTTCACCCCAGGAATAGTCTGGCGAGGTGCCATCTGATATTTGTATGACTCGTCAGTCGTGTATCCCGCGGGAACATTCACTGATATTCCCAGTGTCTTGTTCGCATAGTTATTCTTAGGAATATTTGTAGGGATAGGACTGGTTGTAGTCTGTTCTGAAATAATAGAAGAGCGGTTAATCACATATCCCAGTACTGCGGCCAAAAGAATGACTCCAAGAATCCAATAGAACGTTTTCATGTTATTCAATCGTTATGTTTTTAATAATAACTGGTTCGATTGGACGGTCTGATGCAGTGGTCGGAGTCATTTCGATAGTTGTAACAACATCCATACCTTCAACCACCTTTCCAAAGACTGTGTGCTTGGTATCAAGAAAGTTATTATGATTTGCATTAATGAAGAACTGACTGCCGTTAGTATTAGGCCCTGAATTAGCCATAGAGATAGTTCCCTCAGCATTGTTGTTGTCTGGTCCAATCTCATCTTCAAACTTGTATCCAGGACCGCCAGTACCCCAAGCAGCAGCCTGGCTGTCATCCTTAGTCAACGGATCACCCCCTTGAATCATGAACGCCTTGATAACACGGTGGAACTTCGTTCCATCGTAAAAGCCTTCCTTGGCTAGCGTGACAAAGTTATTGGCTGTCTTTGGTACCTTGTCATCAAATAATTCGATAACAATATCTCCTTTTGTTGTGTGTAGTGTTGCTCTCATAAATATATGTATTATTCGCCGTCGAAGGCTTTTTGTATTCCCGCAATATCAATCTTCTTCATGTCCATCATCGCTGCCATCGCCCTGCCAGCCTTTGCCTGATCAATATCATTAAGCATCTTCTCCATCATTCCTTCAGGAACAATCTGCCAAGACAATCCGTACTTGTCCTTGATCCATCCACACTGCTCAGCCTTAGAATCAGCTGAGAGCTTATCCCAGAAATAATCAATTTCTTCCTGATCCTTGCATTCAACGATCAATGAGATTGCTTCATTGAAATTGAAGTCATGCATGCGACCACTATCCATGGCTACGAATTGCTGCCCTTCTAGCATGAAGTCACCATATGAAATGTTTCCTTCATCAACAGGCTGGTCTGCTCCGTATCGTGCAAGCTTGCCAACAGATGAGTTCTTAAATACAGAAGTATAGAAATTAATAGCTTCTTCTGCCTTGCCAGTGTTATTGCTGATAAACATGAGAGACGGAGCAATCTTTGGTCCTTCAGCCACAAGTACTTGCCATGAGACACCGTACTTGTCCTGTACCCAACAATAGCGTTCATTGAAGGGGTATGTATCGATGGGCATTAATACCTTGCCTCCTTCAGAAAGCTTCTCCCACAGCTCATCCACCTTCTCCGCATTCTCGCAACGCACCATAAATGAGACAGAGGGGTTTAGCGTAAATGCAGGACCGCCATTAAGTCCTAGGAAGCTAAATCCTCGTAGTTCAAAGTTAATGGTTAACACCGTCCCAGCTTCCATGCCATGAATGTCATGTCCAGCTTCTGTATAGTGTGTCTTTTCTCCCAACGTACCGCCAAAGACAGATAAGTAGAAGTTTGCTGCTTCTTCAGCATTATGATCGAACCAAATACTAGGAATGATTTTTTGCATATATAAGATATTGAATTAATTGCTATACATTCAGTATACCTCGAAGATTAATGCAATGCGTCATTAAGCAGTGGATATGACTTGTCGGCAAGTGGCATCATTGGGATACAAAATAAAAGCGGTCTTCAGTATACTGAAGACCGCTAGCCCTGTGCTGCTGGTTGTTTTTTTCTTCTTTGTTTACGTAATTGTAAGTTCTTATGACGATGCCATAACCACCAGGGTACCTTTGGTTCATTGGGATCAGAAGAAGAACGGTTTGATTTTATCGTCTCGATCAATTCAATTAGTACAAATACAAGGAGGAAGGGGCAGAACAAGAGCAGGATGCGGATTACATATCTCATTGTGATTGTGATTTTCATAACTATATCATCAATAGATAGACGGTCAATGTATTTTCTTTGAACTATGTCCTGTTTTATGCTATAAAAACTAAGCAATTTAAACACTGCATTGTCGGATCGTCTAATGGTAGGACAACGGTTTTTGGTACCGTTTATCTAGGTTCGAATCCTAGTCCGACAGCAAGTAAAAAACTCCCAGGTTAAGCGCTTAACCTGGGAGAACCATTCATCTTACAGCCTCTATGCTGCAGTTCTATGCTAACGGCATATATACCGGACCCCTTAAGCCCCACAATATATTGCTGATGTTAATCAGACGCACGCGGCGAGCAGAAGTTCAACGAACTACAAAACAGATTACTTTATTAATGCAATTTGTCAAGATATTAAAGTTCCAACATCGGCCCAAACTGCCAGCTCATAAATTTAGGAAATTAAAATCCCCCTAACTGTATTTAGTCAGAGGGATTAATGATCAAAGGTCTAATCCTAAAGAGTGCAAGGATTACTTGCGGACCACAGCAAACCACCAACGGTCATCCCACCAACCAGCACGCTTCGTCAGGCTGAGGTTACGCAAGCCGTCCCAGTAGAGGTAGAGAAAGCAGGGGTCACAGCTGCCGCGCAGAAGCACATTTTGCTCATCGAGGGATATAATCCGGCCATATTCTTTGATCACGTCAGGATATTGTACACCCAAGCCAAGCACATACGGCGATGGTGCAGGTATGAAGCCATTCTCATTAATTTCTTTTAGCACAGCTTCTGTTTTACCTGGTTTGCATTTGATCAGCTCAATAATTTTTGGTCCATCGGTACTTTCAACGTTAAATTTTAGCTTCGCCAAATGGTTACGCACCCACTTAAAGTTGTCCATATTGCCCTTGAGGTCATTCAGCGGGATTACTACGAACGCGGGGTTTGGTGTTCTAGCTTTGATGCCAGCTTGAGCAAGGTTCAAGCCAAGAGCATGGACCGCTTCATTACTGAGGTATTCAACATCTTCAGCGATGCCACCATGAACCACGATAGCTTCGATGATACGCTCGGTGAGCGTTGGGGTTTCTGTCTCGTTCATATCTTTTAGTTTAGATTTTCAATTTAAGCACATAAAATCATAATTTTATTGTTTTGTCAATAAAATCGTTCCGACGCCATACCAGAGTCAGCAAATAAAAAGCCTTGCGGGAATGCAAGGCTTTTTATTTACACTTTCGGCTCTTCCGCCTCCGTCATTTCAATGAATGCCAACTCAAGTGGCAATGTTGGAATAGATGCATAGGCAATACGTTCTATTGCAGTAATAAGAGCAACAATGCCTCGAGAAGAAATTGCATTGGTGTTCTCTACCGCTCCCCGCTTGATAACCTCAGTATAGTGCTCAGAATGATTAGCTTCTATTTCCTCGCGACTGTTTGGAGAGTATCGATACATCAATGACAGACGCATGGTATCGAGCAACAGCTGCGCGAGTAGCATCATGTCGGTATGATTCTCTTCAGCACGAGCAAGTGTCTTATATAGACCGTCAATATCTTTAGAAATCAATGAACCATAGAGTTCATGAATGATAGTTAATGATGGAGCACCAGTAACCATTTCAGTGAACTCACGAGTAATGGTTCTGTCCTTGCTGGCAGAAAATACTTTCTGCAGAATACTTAACGTATCGCGAAATGATCCATCTCCTAGAAATGCTACGAGTGCCGCACTATCAGCATCTATAACAATATGCTCCTCTGCAGCAATACGTTCAACTTCTTTCACCAACGTGCGTTCTGTTGGCTTACGAAATGAAAAGACCTGACAGCGAGAAAGAATAGTGTCAGGCACCTTATCAAGCTCTGTTGTTGCGAGTATAAAAATACAGTGTGCTGGTGGTTCTTCCAATGTCTTCAGAAGCGCATTGAATGCGTCGCGAGAAAGCATGTGTACTTCGTCGATAATGTAGACCTTAAAGGCAGACGAGAACGGCAATACACGTACCGCTTCACGAAGCGCACGGATATCATCAATACCACGGTTTGATGCCGCATCAATTTCTGAAATATCTTCAGGGTTAACACCAAGCGCCTTTGCAAAGATACGGGCAACGGAGGTCTTGCCAGTACCGCGGCTGCCAGTGAATAAATAGGCGTGGGAAAAGTTATTGCTTTCAATAGATTGAGCGAGCACGGATACAATATGTTCCTGCCCTACTACTTCTGCCCAATTACCTGGACGATATTTACGGTATAAGACTTGGTCATGCATGTGCGCCTATTATAGCAGAAATGGACAGGCAAATAAAAAGCCGTCCTGAATACAGGAACGGCACATAATAAATTAAACTTTAGAAGCTGTCGGTTCTTCGACTTTCTTCACTTCCTTAGAAGGAGCTTTAGGGCATGGAAGGGCCAATTGTCCCCAGCCGCCAAGCAGTATGTCATGAGCACCGCAATGAATACATATTTCATCAAATGATGATGCATCCGAGAAACGTGTCTTATGACTAGGGTGCAGCTTATCCTCTACTTTTTCATTATTCATAATATGAGATTTTAATTTCTCTCACATTACCTTGATTAATGGAGGCCGTCAAGATTACCGAAGGCTAGTCAAAAACTCCTTCACGAGCTTCTCAACATCAGCACTATTCCCTGCCTTTTCCATTAACTGCAATCGCAACTCCTTTGCTCCATCAAAACCAGTGCAATACGCCTTATAGTGTTTTTTCATGATAGAAAAGCTTTTGATATCTCCCAACAGTTCCTCGAATAGTTTGGTATGCTCAACCATAACTGTTAGTCGTTCCTCGACAGTAATTGGCTTGACTGTTGATTGTGCTGCCTTTCTCTTCGTTTGAAAAATGTTTTTTAGGAACGGTATCTTTGCGAAGATAGACTTCTGCGGCAGTACAGCACTTATTTCTCTACTCTCATCAAAAAACCATGGGTTGCCAAACAATGCTCTTCCCACCATCACTCCGTCACAACCTGCCTGCATCGCCTTCTGCTTGCCGTCAGCAATACTGACAACATCGCCGTTGCCGATGATAACAGTGTGCGGAGCAAGTTTGTCACGAAGTGCAACAACTTCCTTGAGGTATTCCCAATGTGCAGGAACCTTGGACAAGTCCTTGCGAGTGCGAGCATGCACCGTAAGGGCGGCAATATCCTGCTTCAAGAGCAATGATATCCAGTTCTCAATATCAACTGTATTGTATCCAACGCGTGTCTTAACCGACACTGGTACAGTTCCCGCTCCCCGCTTTGCAGCTGCAATAACTGATACTGCAATATCTGGTGTTTTGATCATGCCGGCACCCGCTCCCTGTTTCTCGATAGTTTTATCTGGACATCCCATATTGATATCAATACCGTCAAAGCCAAGTTCGGCACACAGTCGTGCCGCACCTTCCATCTTTTCAGGATCAGAAGTAAACAGCTGGGCAACAATAGGTCGTTCAATTTCTGCATATTCCAAATCCCGCTGCAATATTTTTCTTCCTCCGCTCATTAGACCGTTTGCTGAAACGAATTCAGTCCACATCACTGCAGGCCCTCCTCCAACTTCTCCATGTCTTGAATGCTTGGCAATCAAGCGACGAAAGGCCGCATCGGTGACATCAGCCATCGGTGCAACCGTAAAGAAGACTTCTTTTTTATTTCTTAGTTCCTGCCAAAAATTCATAGTATTACTCAAATCGGTACACTACTCTATTTGAGAACCGTAGGTCAATATAGTCCAATATCTTGGAACTATCATGGAACTTGGTTGCCAATGGATTGGTACGCAATCCGCTAAACAATGCATTGAGTGCCTCTTGCGTATCAGTTGTTGGATCAAACAACAACGATGCCTGATGGCCGTTATGGTTAAAGACAACTTCAACCTGATGGTCACTCACAAAATGAAATTCAGTCGGAACGATAAGCAGTGCCGGCAATTTCTCACGAAGCAAATCTATCATCTTTTCCTGTTCCATACTTACCGCTTGAAATGGCAACGCTTGCACTGCTCCTACAAAAACCTTTGGGTATGCGCTGCCTGAAAAAAACGGTGCTGGAGCAAATGCAATGCCGTTCTGATCCATGAAGAAACAGTTCTCTATATCGCTACACCATAGGGATACTCCTTGATATTCGGAAACGGTAACAATAAGCGTTGAGAAGTTCTTTCGACTCACCCCGACTGTCTGAAACCGGGAAAAGTGTGCCTTCAACTCCTTTTCTAAATGATGTTCTGGTACGAGAATAATACTAGTCTTGGGAAGAAAAAATAGTTTTCTTCCTTGGAGTTCCCCATTAACAAATTCAGTTACGTCACCCGGATCAGCAACGTGCGCGCCAACAACCTCAATATGCTGCACCTGCCATTGCGGCAGCTTGATAAGGATAATAAATCCAGCAATCAACACGGCACCGAGAAAAAGACCGAGTATCAACTTCCAGTTGATACGTCCTGGTTTCTTTTCAGGCTTCTTCTCGGTCTTTAGTACGGCCGTGTGATAGCTCTTCTCGTACATGTTACTTGCCAATAAATTGCTTATTGTTCATGTATGGACGTAGTATTTCGGGAATCAGGATAGTGCCGTCTGCCTGCTGGAAATTCTCAACCAGAGAAACAAGGATACGGGGAGTCGGGATAGCAGTACAGTTCAATGAGTGCGCATAGCGAAGCTTGCCCTCTGCATCCTTGTATCGGATACCGAGACGACGTGTCTGGAAATCATGGAAGTATGAGGCACTGGAAATCTCACGATATGTTTCCTCTTTCGGTACCCATAGTTCGATGTCGTACATCTTTACCTTTGAAAGACCCATGTCGCCAGTTGCAGCATTGAGCGTATGGTATGGGATACCAAATGACTCAATGAACTCTTCAGTGCTGCCATTCATTGATTCATGCCACTTCACACTTTCTTCGTGTGATGCTTCGCACAACACGACCTGCTCTACCTTATAGAACTCGTGCACACGAATGAGACCCTTAACGTCCTTCGTATGGCTACCAACCTCAAGACGGTAGCAAGGAGAAAAGCCCAGCATCTTGATGGGAAGCTGCTCAGCAGGAAGCACTTCGTCCATGTACATGCCCATAAGTCCAACCTCAGAAGTACCGACAAGATAGGTACCGTCTTGGTTCTTGTATATGTCTTCCTCTCCCTGAGGAATAAATCCACAACCGATCAACGGTTCGCGCTTGGTGATAACCGGGGGCATTATTGGATTGAATCCCTTGTTGCTCCAGAAATCCATTGCGTAGTTCCAGATGGCAAAACACAATCGTACCCCTTCGCCTTTCAAATAGTATCCACGAAAGCCGTGCACCTTTACGCCACGATCAAAATCAACCATGTCTAAGGCTGTCATGATATCAATATGGTCTTTCGGTTCGAAATTAAACACAGGCTTCTCGCCCCATGTTTTCTGAACGACACTGTGTGTCTCGTCAGGACCAATGGGCGCAGACATGTCAGGAATGTTTGGTACCTGCAGCATCAATCCCTGCCATTCCTTCATTACTTCACGAACCGCCTCTTCTGCCTGCTGTACCTGTTCCTTGAGTGGCTTGAGATTTTCAATCAGTTGAGCTCGTTCAGCTACGTCTGTTGCCTGAGGAATCTTGTCAGACAGAGTATTCTGCTCGGTGCGAAGCGCTTCGAATGAGGATAATGCGGCGCGTCGCTTCTCTTCAACTGCCAAGAGCTGATCTACGTCCAGAGAAAGGTTTTTCTTCTCCACTGCCTGCTTAATAATGTCCGGATTTTCCTTGATGAATTTAATGTCGAGCATAGTATGTCTACTATAGCGTATTTTATGGATTTTTTAAACCTTGCGAGGATATTTGAGGGGTGATAAGATACATGCAGGTGTTTGGGGAGTTCGCTCCCTCACGGCATTAGAGCTGTAACCAAACACCTTATCAAGAATCCGCCTTCGGGCGGTTTTTTGATTTTTAATAATTAAAATCTGAAGTTTATTTTTGTTTTTCTTGAGTATTGATTTGATATCGTAGATGCATGGAAGCATTCCCTATTAAAACCATATCTATTGAGGAACACTTTCCTCAATTAAAAGAAATTCCAGAATATCCTGAGACTTTGCAGATGCGAGGATCATTGAAACGCATTGCCAATACCACACTGATTACTATCGTCGGCTCTCGCAAGTGCACTCCCTATGGAAAACAAGTATGCGAAATACTCATCAAAGGACTGGCCGGCTATCCCATCACCATTGTCTCTGGCCTAGCGTATGGTATCGATGCAATTGCCCACCGAGCAGCAATTGATAATGGATTGCCTACTATTGCATTCCCCGGATCAGGATTGAATGAGGATGTGTTATACCCAAAGCAAAATAGAAACTTAGCAGAAGACATACTAAAATCCGGAGGGATATTGTTAAGTGAATTTGAAAATCATATTAGTGCTGCCCCATGGAACTTTCCATTAAGAAATCGACTAGAGGCTGGAATTGCGGATATGGTGATAGTGATTGAAGCTGCAACCAAGTCAGGAACACTAATCACTGCTCGGTTGGGTACTGAATACAACAAGACTGTCGGAGCGGTTCCTGGACCAATAACCTCCCCCACATCAGCAGGGGCAAATTGGCTGCTACAACTTGGTGCTGTACCCATTACCTGCAGTGAAGACATACTCAGAGAACTGAACTTTCGATTACTCGATGAACTACCTTTTCCCCATTGGCAATAAACAAATAGTATGGATTATTGAAACGCACTATATAATAGTGTGATTGCCAAAAGATTTTAGGCATGGTACTACTGCATGACACATATGAAATTATTAATTGTTGAATCACCATCAAAAGCCAAGACTATCGAGAAGTACCTCGAAGGCGCATATACCGTGCGCGCTTCTGTTGGACACGTGCGCGACCTGCCTAAGTCAAACAAGAAAGCCATCGACATCGAAGGTGGCTTTATTCCGCACTATGAGATTAGCAAGGGCAAGGAAAAGGTTGTTGACGAACTACAAGCGCTAGCGGAAAAGGCCAAGGAAATTATCCTTGCACCCGACCCAGACCGAGAAGGAGAAGCAATTGCATGGCACATCCAGGAACTGCTAAAGCAGGACAAGAAAGTAAAGGCACCAATCACTCGCGTGACCTTTAATGAAATTACCAAGGAAGCTGTTGCTGAGGCTCTTAAGCATCCTCGCACTATTGATACCAACCTTCGAGAAGCACAGGAAGCGCGTCGCGTGCTTGACCGTCTTGTTGGCTATGACCTTTCAGGAATCATCTGGCAGAAAGTTCGCTACGGTCTTTCAGCGGGGCGAGTACAATCTCCTGCCCTTCGCATTATCGTAGAACGCGAACGAGAAATCCGTGCATTCGTTCCCGAAGACTATTGGGTACTCCAGGCTACCGTTACAACCAAGAGCAAAGCTACTCTCCTTCTCACCTGTGTTGAAGAGCCTCGTGACAAGAAAGAAGTTGACCGCATTCTTGCTGTTGCTAACAAGGAAGACTGGATTGTTAAGGATGTTAAGGAAACAGAACAGAAGCGTTCTCCAAAAGCTCCGTTTACAACATCCACTCTCCAGCAGGCTGCCTCTTCCCGTCTGAGCTTTTCTCCTGCCCGCACTATGCAGGTTGCGCAGAAGCTCTATGAAGCTGGACACATCACCTACATGCGTACTGATTCAACAACTCTCTCCGATATCGCCATCACTGGTATCAGTACCGTAGTTACGAAAAAATACGGCAAGGAATATCTAGAAACTCGTACATACAAGACAAAGTCTAAGAATGCGCAGGAGGCTCACGAAGCTATCCGCCCTACACACTTTGAAAAGGAATCAGTTGGCATGACTGAAGAACAGAAGAAGCTGTACAAGCTGATCTGGGAACGTACAGTGTCATCTCAGATGGCTGACGCCAAAGTGTTGAAGACACGCGTTGTTGGAAATGTTCCATCTGATTCTATTCCTGACTTCACCGTTGTTGGCAGTCAAGTACTATTCCCTGGCTGGCTTATCGCAGACGTTGACGCTCGCGGCGAAGATGTTGAACTTCCTGCTATTGCCAAGGGCGAACCGCTAAAGCTCGTAAATATCGAAGACATTGCAAAACAAACCGAACCACCAAACAGATACTCTGAAGCCGGTCTTGTTAAGGAACTTGAAGCGCGTGGTATCGGACGTCCTTCAACATACGCGGCAATTATGAAAACGATTGAAGATCGTGGCTATGTTGAAAAGATTGGCCGCTCTCTAAAGCCAACTGATACTGGCGAAGTTGTTTCTAGTTTCTTGGAACAGAACTTCATGGAATACATCAGCGATACCTTCACCGCTGGCATGGAAGACAAGCTCGATGAGGTTGCAAACGGCGAACTGAAATACAAAAAATTATTAACTGATTTCTATACTCCATTTCTTAAGGAGGTTAAGGAAAAGCAGAAGCTTGATAAGGCAACAACATTGGAGAAAGCTGATGACAAGTATCGCTGTCCAAAGTGTGGCAGTACCATGATTGTTAAGTTGGGTCGCGGAGGAAAGTTCCTGTCTTGTGACAGATATCCAGATTGTGATGGAGCGTTAACTATTGATGGCCTAGAAATCAAGAAAGATGAACCAATCGGTATTCACGAAGAAACAGGTCTTCCAATCTTTACTATGATCGGTCGTTTTGGCCCGTACGTACAGCTTGGAGAAATGCCTCCAAAGGTTAAGGGCAAGAAACAGGTAAAGCCTCGCATGGCATCTATTCCAAAGGAAGTTGATCCAACAACTGTTACTGTTGAAATGGCGACTAAGTATTTATCAGTTCCACGAACTCTTGGACAGGATCCAAAGACTGGTCTCGATATTGTTGCAAACAACGGCCGTTTTGGTCCATACATTGCACATGACGGAAACTTCCGTTCAATCAAACCGCCATTGAATGTCTATGACATTACACTGGATCAAGCGCTTGAACTGTTGGCTCAAGAAAAGAAACCAAGAGGGTTTCAAAAGAAAAAAACCACCTAATGGTGGTTTAGACTGGAAGCCAATTAAATTAACGGCCATCCAATTTTTGAACAGCGAAGTAACGATCGATATTCATCAGCTGTATATCAGCATTCGCACTAATACAATTGTTGATTAATATCTCGATTTCCGTATTGTTAATAATTTGATTGTTGTTATTTATCATCAACAATCGAATAGCGACAACCTTGTTCTCAAAATCAAATTTTTTAAGCGCGTTAGCTTGCAATTTAAGCAGTCTAACATTTTCTCTTCTTAGACGAATACCGATTTTTTCGAACAGTTTTATCTTAGCCTGATATTGATGCTTCTTCTTTTGGATTTCGGTAATTTTAAGATCATAATAGCAATCAATACTATCAACACTAAATTTAAAATTAAGCTCTTTTTGGCGGCTGATACTATCTGCCCTGAGTATTACATCAGATTGCTTTTTGTTGCTTTTGCAAGCAGTTAGCCCAACGATTAATATAGCTAATACATAGATAGTTCTTTTCATTTTTCTATATTTAAAATTGTGAAATGTTCAGTGAA
This sequence comes from Candidatus Nomurabacteria bacterium, assembly GCA_028286705.1. GTDB lineage: Bacteria > Patescibacteriota > Minisyncoccia > Phycocordibacterales > UBA9973 > UBA4124. The sequence goes on along the minus strand of JAQBRC010000026.1, from coordinate 1,110 downwards.
TTAAATTTATAATAGCACATTTTATACTAAAAGTCAATATTCTCTATGTACCCATACAATAAAAGGTGTATAGTATATGTCTATGGAAATCGAAGACTTATTCTCCCTCATCACCTACCCCCTCAGTCCTGAGGACCGTGATCTTATTCAGCGTGCATACGACTTTGCGAAGTCTCGACACGAAACGCAGAAGCGTAACAGCGGCGAACCATATTTTATTCATGTCTTCGCGGTAGGACAAAACTGCGCCAAGCTGGGCATGGATGTTGAAACTATCGTTGGCGGATTGCTGCACGATACCCTTGAAGATACTGACGCAACTGAAGAAGACATTCGCGATCAGTTCGGAGAAACCATTCTCTTCCTTGTTAAAGGGGTAACCAAGCTGGGAAAACTAAAATACCGTGGACAGGAACGACACGTTGAGAGTATGCGTAAGTTCTTCGTGGCAATGTCAGAAGATCTTCGTGTGTTGATCATCAAACTGGCAGACCGCCTGCACAATGTGCAAACATTGGAACATGTACGTCCTGACAAGCGTACACGCATTGCAGTTGAAACTATTGCCGTGCACGCTGCGCTTGCTGGACGTCTCGGTATGGGAAAGCTCAAGGGTATGCTTGAAGACTATGCCTTCCCCTACGCCTATCCAAAGGAATATGAAGAGACTAAGGAGCTGTTCGACAAGAAGATGCCTGAAAGTCAGAAGACTATCGAAGAGGTTCACAATACCGTTGAGAAAACATTAATGGAATTTTCTATTCCTGATGTGGTAATCGATTCACGAGTGAAGCATCTATACAGTCTGTATCGTAAGCTCAGTAAGTATCAGATGGATATTGATCGTATCTATGACATTGTGGCACTCCGTGTGCAGGTTAAGACCGTAGCTGAGTGCTATCAGGTCCTTGGACTTATCCATATGCTCTGGAAGCCTATTCCTGGCCGTATCAAGGACTACATTGCCTTGCCTAAGCCAAACGGATATCAGTCTATTCACACGACTGTTGTAACAGAGCATGGAATCATTGAGATCCAAATCCGTACGTATGCCATGAATCAAGAAGCAGAAATGGGTGTTGCCTCACACTTCCTGTACAAGGAAAGCAA
>JAQBRC010000009.1 GCA_028286705.1 Candidatus Nomurabacteria bacterium | reverse complement strand
TGCAACTCGACTGCTTGAAGTTGGAATCGCTAGTAATCGCAGGTCAGCCAAACTGCGGTGAATACGTTCTCGAGTCTTGTACTCACCGCCCGTCAATTCAAGGGAGCCGGTAGTACCCGAAGGCTCTTCATAAGAAGGGACTACGGTAAGATCGGTGACAGGGAATAAGTCGTAACAAGGCACGGCTAGCGGAAGCTGGTCGTGGATTAACTCAAATTGAGATAGTTGTACTATCGCGTAAGCGTAGTATGATTGATACGGTTGATTCTTTTGCACTCGTGCAAGAGTTAAGTCATGGTAGTTGACTGAAATACTACTCCTTGCAGCAAGGTTATGCTGCACAAATCCATTGCGTGATTCTATAGAGCACACAATGGTAGACTGAGACAAAATAAAGATGGTTTTAGTAAATAAGATAAGCAAATACTACGTAATTTTCATACTAGCAATAGGAGCAGCCCTCACGGGTCTGCTCTTTTTGTATTTCCGGCCTGTTGTACATGGGGCGGTACTTCGTACGCCAACTATAGATATACCAATAACTGTTGCAGATACTGCTCAAAGCAGGGAACAGGGTCTCTCTGGCACTGCGTCATTGCCATCAAATACTGGCATGCTGTTTGTATTTGATGCGTCTGGAAAGTATGGGTTCTGGATGAAGGATATGCAGTATCCATTGGATTTTGTATGGATTGATGAGAACTTCACAATAGTTGATATAACTTCCAATGTTGCAGCTAATACCTATCCAACAGTCTTCTATCCCGCACAGCCTATACGTTATATGCTGGAGGTGAATGCGAACTTTTCCACAGCTCACTCGCTCGCTATAGGACAAACAGTGCAGTTGATCAAGAAATAAAAACACTATTTATTTTTATCTGATGAACGAGCGTTCAAAAATACTTTGCTTAAAGGCTCTCTGAACTTTTTCCTTTACAACACATTTTTTTTATTTCATTAGCCTCAAATTGGTTGCAGATAATATGATGTAGGCGAAGTTTTTTATATAATGTGTGTACATTTATGGAAATAACTCGCATTAAGAAAAGAGACGGATCAATCATTGATTTTGATCGTTCACGTATCGAACAGGCAGTCGCTCGTGCATATGAAGCGTCGAAAGTGCGTATTGATATTGTTACTCTTTCTGAGCTTGTTGATGCAATATTGAAAGCCCTGGAAGCAAAGCAGGGAGAAGACGGTGTTCCTGAGGTTGAAGACATTCAGAACGTTGTTGAAAAGGAAATTGCAGCCAAAGGGGACTTTGAGGTTGCAAAGGCCTATGTTTTGTACCGTGAAGAACGAAGCAAGGAGCGAAAGCGAGATATCTTCAAGAAAAGACTATTGCTTAAGCCCTATGAATATCCTGAATTGTATGAATATATAAGCGCAATCCGACACTCATACTGGATTCACACAGAATTTAACTTTGTGAGTGACGTGCAGGACTTTAGAGTAAATGTTGATGAGAAGGAGCAGAACGTCATCAAGAACGCCATGCTGGCCATTGCTCAGATTGAAGTGGCTGTTAAGACATTTTGGGGAGACATATACAAGAAACTTCCAAAGCCGGAAATCGGAGCGGTTGGTGCGACGTTTGCGGAGAGTGAAGTGCGGCACACTGATGCCTATGCACACTTGCTAGAGATTTTAGGACTCAATGAAGTGTTTAAGACGATTGACGAGATACCTGCCCTCAACAAGCGAGTGCAATATCTTGAAAAATCCCTGGCCAATGCGCGTAGCGAGGACAATCGAGACTACAGCCAATCAATCCTGCTCTTCTCCCTGTTCATAGAACACGTATCGCTATTCTCCCAGTTCCTTATCATGATGTCGTTTAACAAGTACAAGAACTTGTTCAAGGGCATATCAAATGCCGTTGAGGCAACCTCAAAGGAGGAACAGATTCACGGATTGTTCGGAATCGAACTGATTAATATCATTAAGCAGGAGCATCCAGATTGGTTTGATGAGGCATTTGAGGAAGATGTAGTAAAATTGTGTGAGGAGGCTATGGAATCAGAGGCTCAAGTAGTCGAGTGGATTTTTGAAAAAGGCGAAGTGGAATTCATCCCCAAGGCAGTGGTAATCGAGTTTATCAAGCAGCGCTTTAACAACTCATTGCAAAGTATTGGCATTCGCAAGATTTTCGATACTGACGAAGCCTTGCTCAAGGAATCGGAATGGTTTTATGACGAAGTTATTGCCACAAAGCACGGAGACTTCTTCAACAAAAAATCGATCAATTACAACAAGAAGAACAAGAGTATTACCAGCGATGATCTCTTTTAGGCGGGGTCGAGAGTTACAAACTAATTAATTAAGACATATCATGTATTGGCTAAACGAAAACAGTAGAAAATTTTTATCAAAAGGTTATCTCGTGGGAGATGTGACTGCTGAAGAGCGCATTCGCGAGATTGCGGATCTTGCAGAAAAGTACCTCAACAAACCAGGGTTTGCTGACAAATTCTATGGGTATATGTCCCAGGGCTTCTATTCGCTCGCATCTCCAGTGTGGTCTAACTACGGACAGTCACGCGGACTTCCGATTAGCTGTTTCGGAAGCTATGTAGGGGATGATATGTCTCGTATCCTGTATACGCATGCTGAAGTCGGCATGATGACAAAGTATGGCGGCGGTACCTCTATATATTTCGGAGGACTTCGCCCTCGCGGTTCTGTTATCAAGGATAACGGGCAATCTTCAGGTGCCGTGCACTTTATGGAACTATTTGATAACCTCATCAACATCGTTAGTCAGGGTTCAGTGCGTCGTGGACACGTTGCACCATATCTGCCGCTTGAGCATGGTGACATCGAAGAATACTTGAATATTGGTAAGGAAGGTCATCCTATTCAGGAATCAACCTATGCCGTTACAGTAACTGATGCGTGGCTTAAGGCTATGGTTGGTGGAGACCAGGAAAAGCGAAAGATCTGGGCTAAGGTTATTCAGCGCAGAACAGAAATTGGCTATCCGTACATTATGTTTAGCGATACTGTTAACAATAATACAGTAGATGTATACAAGGATAAGGGTATGAAGATTTACGGCAGCAACCTTTGCTCTGAAATCGCACTTCCTTCGTCTGATGATATCTCGTTCGTGTGCTGTCTTTCTTCTATGAACCTCCGTCACTATCACGAATGGAAGGATACTGACGCCGTTGAAACACTAACTATGTTCCTTGATACTGTTATCAGTGACTTTGCTAAAAGACTTGAAAGTTTCCGTGACAATAAAGATCCTCAGAAGCAGTCTGCATTTTATTTCATGCAGCGCGCATATAAGTTTGCAACGGAACACCGTGCCCTTGGATTGGGAGTACTGGGATGGCATACCTTCCTGCAGGAAAGCAATATTCCGTTTGAGAGTCCTCAGGCAATGGAATTGAACAAGGAAATATTTGCCCTGCTCAAGGAAAAGGCATACAAGGCATCTGAAGACCTCGCAAAGGAATATGGCGAGCCTGAAGTATTGAAAGGATACGGCCGCCGTAATACCACGTTGCTTGCCGTTGCCCCTACAACTTCTTCTGCATTTATTCTTGGTCAGGTATCTCAGAGTATAGAACCTTCAATGTCTAACTGTTTCGTTAAGGACGTAGACAAGATGAAGGTAACTATCAAGAACCCAACACTTGAAGCACTGCTTGAAGAAAAGGGATATAACAACTCAGAAACATGGGGCAGTATCCGTGACAATGATGGATCAGTGCAGCACCTTGAATACCTTACCGCTCATGAAAAGCAGGTGTTCCGCACCTTTAGCGAAATTGACCAGAAGGTTATTATCGAACAGGCTGCAGATCGTCAGCAGTATATCGATCAGGCACAGTCATTGAACATCATGATTGACCCGACGCTTCCTGTTAAGGATCTGAACTCGCTCTATCTGTATGCATGGGAAAAGGGAATCAAGACCCTTTACTATCAGCACAGTATGAACGCTGCGCAGCAGTTTGGAAGAAAGAAACTGCAAGAGAACAATGACGCAAAGAAACCAAAAGTGGTCGTTGTTGCTCAGCAGGAAGAATGTCTTACTTGCGAGGCGTAGCTTAAAATAACATCAAAAAGACCGCCATAGTGGCGGTCTTTTTGATTGCTTGTATTTATTCCCAATACGGCTATACTGCAAACGTTGTACCGAATGATCGCTATGCTTGCATAGAGGAAAGTCCGAACACATACCAATTCAGTTTGGAAGGGTAGCGGGTAATGCCCGTCTATCGCAAGATACGAGGTGCGAACAGTGACGCCGGAGCAGAAATGCAATGGAATCCTTCAGGATTAATTCCTATGGCAACATAGGAAATGAAACGGCTAAATCCTTACCTGTGTGCAAGGCCGTGCCCTTCGGGGAGTGCCGCTATAGGTGGCTGGCAACAGTCATCACAGATAAATGATCACTAAAACAGAATTCGGCTTACGAGTACAACAACATGAAAAAACATCCGCAAGGATGTTTTTTCTTTTGCTTGCTATACTTAGGTCATGAAAATATCAGTACTCGTTATTGCGCATAACGAAGAAGGCATGATAGGGCAATGTCTTGCTTCGCTCATGAATCAGACACGTGCGCCAGATGAAATCATAGTAGTCTGTCACAACTGTACTGATGATACTGTTGCAATTGCTCGAACCTTTTCCAAAGTAACCCTGGTTGAGGAGAACGGACCAGAAGGTGTGCCCTATGCTCGCATACGAGGATTTGAGGAAGTGACGGGAGATATAGTCGCATGTCTTGACGGCGATGCATACGCAGACAAACACTGGGTAGAAAATATTACAAGACCATTGATAGATAATGCCGACACTACTTTGGTAGCAGGATATGTTGTTTTAACAAACGACCTGTTTGCTCGATTAACAAGTTTTTGGCAGTTTGTATTGCTTAAAAAGATATTTAAATTAAGGGTTAATTACTTTGCATGGGGCTCAAGCTTTGCCTGCCGCAAAGGGGATTATGAAAGAGTTGGTGGTATGCGTCCTCTTATTGCTCTTCGTCAAACATTGCCCCTGCACTTTTGGGCAGAGGATTTTTATATTTCGCAGGCGTTGATGCAGATAGGGAAAATGCACGTAGCATTAAATGCAAAAAGTTACACTACAGTTCCATATTCGAAGATTAATCTTGCGACTGCACCAATAAAAGAATGGATGGAAGACAATAAAATACTTTTACGTTACTTTAAAAAGAATAAACGCAATTGATTTGCATTTGAAAAAACATGAGTTATCCACAGTTTTCTACTTATATTTATTGCATGCAGTTGTTGTGCAAGAGATAATATAAGTACGAGTGATGATAACGCGTTATCACAATAAAGTGGTCGATCATCACCGAAGATTAACAGAACAACATATTTACATTTATGGCAGCAAAAAAGAAAGTAGCCAAGAAAGCAGTTAAGAAGACTGTTAAGAAGGCCGCTAAGAAGTCAGTAAAGAAGGTAGCCAAGAAGGCTGTAAAGAAAGTAGCAAAAAAGAAAACTGCTGCTAAGAAGAAGAAATAATTCTTCCTTTACTCCACTCACTCTCTTTCCACTTAACGAAAACCGACACTCACGTGTCGGTTTTCGTGTTTCTGGGTTACTTTGTTTGCTATAGTGCCTACCTTTTAAAAAAGACCCTAAAATGCTATAATTGGTTTCTATGGCATTCTCAATACAATCATTATTTGATGGAAACAAGACAAAAGGCTATGCAAAAAGAGCTGAAAAAATAGGGGAATTTGAAGAGCGTTTAACTGGCCTTTCTGATGAGCAGTTTCCTTTGGAGACCGAGGCATTGAAGGCGCGTCTCGCTACCGGCGAAACATTGGACGATATTTTGCCCGAAGCGTTTGCATTAGTGCGCGAAGCGGCAAAGCGAACGATGCAAAAGCGTCACTATGACGTACAGCTTATCGGAGGAATGGTATTGCACGAGGGCAACATTGCTGAAATGCGTACTGGTGAAGGAAAGACTATGGTTGGAACACTGCCAGTCTATTTGAATGCGCTTGCAGGACGTGGTGTACACGTGGTGACTGTTAACGACTACTTGGCTCGTCGTGACGCGACATGGATGGGACAGATTTATAGTTTCCTCGGTCTTTCTATTGGTGTTATCAATGACGAGTTCAAGTCATTCGTCTATGACCCAACACATCAGGAGTTTGATGAAGAACGCGATGAAGAAGGATCGTTTAAGGTGGTAAAGCAGTTCCTGCGTCCCGTAACTCGAAAAGAGGCGTACCTTGCTGACATTACGTACGGTACTAACAGTCAGTATGGTTTTGACTATCTTCGTGATAACTTAGTGAATACTAAGGAAGAAATCGTACAACGCGATCACTATTTTGCCGTTGTCGACGAAGTAGACTCAATCCTTATCGATGAATCACGTACCCCACTTATTATTTCATCTGCTATTAGTGATTCAGAAGCCCTCTACAAGACCGTACGTGACGTTGCAGCGAAACTTATCACAGAAGAGGACTATCTTGTTGATGAGAAGCTTAAAGCTATCACACTGACAGAAAGTGGTATTACCAAGGCTGAAAAAATGCTTGGGATTGAAAACATGTATACCGAAAAGGGTATCAAGTATGCTCACTACCTTGAAACTGCAGTTCGCGCACGAGCATTGTTCCAGAAGGATAAGGATTACGTGGTTAAGGATGGGGAAGTTATCATTGTTGATACCTTTACTGGCCGTATGCAGCCAGGACGCCGTTGGTCTGAAGGATTGCACCAGGCAATTGAAGCAAAAGAAGGCGTGAAGGTAGAACAGGAAACTCGTTCTGTTGCCTCAATTACATATCAGAACTACTTCAAGCTCTATGAGAAACTCTCAGGTATGACTGGTACCGCTAAGACTAGTGAGGAGGAATTCATGAAGGTGTACAACCTTGGTGTTATCTCAGTCCCTACACACCGCCCAATTCAGCGCGTTGATCATAACGACCTTATCTTCCAGACAGAAGCCGGCAAGTTTGAAGCTATTGCTCGCAAAGTGAAGGAATTGAATGCCAAAGGACAGCCAGTATTGATTGGTACGGTTTCTATTGAAAAGAACGAATTGCTTGCGGCATACCTTAAGAAGGCTGGTATTCCTCATAATGTATTGAATGCTAAGAACCATGAAAACGAAGGTTCAGTGATTGCGCAGGCCGGAAAGAAGGGCAGCGTAGTTATTGCAACTAACTTGGCAGGTCGCGGTGTCGACATTATCCTTGGAGGTACACCTTCAACACCAGAACAGCAGCAGGAAGTGAAGGATCTGGGAGGATTGTTCGTTATCGGTACAGAGCGACACGAAGCTCGCCGTATCGACAACCAGCTTCGCGGACGTTCAGGACGTCAGGGAGACCCAGGCGAAACCCAGTTTTATGTGTCTTTGGAAGACGAACTAATGCGGGTCTTCGGTAGTGACCGTTTGAAGAGCATGATGACTCGTTTTGGTATGCCAGAGGATCAGCCTATTGAAAATGGCTTCGTTACCCGTGCCCTTGAATCAGCCCAGAAGAAGATTGAAGGATTCCACTTTGATGCTCGTAAGAGTACCTTGGAATACGATACTGTATTGTCATATCAGCGAAGCATTGTCTATGGACGTCGCCGAGCCATGGTGGAAGGGGACAAGGGCCATATCATGAGCAACTTCTTTGCGCTTGATAGTCTAGAGACCCTAGACCCTATTGTTAAGGAAAAGGTGAAGCTGATAGGGGAAGATGCCTTCTGGGAGAACGTTCGCCGCATTGTTCTATATACCACCGATACCCTATGGGTTGAGCATATTGATACCATGGAACATACCCGTCAGTCTGTTGGATTGCGTTCATATGGTCAGCGAGAGCCATTGGTTGAGTATAAAAAGGAAGCCACTAAGCTCTTTAGAGAGATGGAACAGCGCCTGAAAGACCAAGTTATTACAATGGTTTCAGCTATTTCTAAGTAATCCTGTCAGTTTAGAACTCTTTTAGGATTATACCCTTTAGACAGGGTGTTACAAGACAATATATTTGCCATATTGTCAAAGACTATTGCCTAAAATACCCTTATAAAATAAGGGTATTTTTAGTTTGACACATGGTTTTTGTGTGGCATAACTATTGACATTTAATACGCTTTGTGCTACTATATAAGGGATTCGGGAGTTGCATTGTAACTGCCGAATTTTGTTTAGAACCAACCCGAAAGGAAGGAACTAAGACAAATGTACTGCTGTGAAGTTCCTCCGGAGCTCAACCGGAACCTATGAGTTCAATAAAACATTCAATCACGCGATCATTTATCATTGTTCCGTTAGTCGCAACTACTCTATCGATGTCTGCCTTTACGACAGCTATCAATACTGCAGTTACGCCTACAATATCTTCACAAAATCTAATCAGCGCGTCAGCCGATGCAGAACCTGCCTCGGATAACGCACTACTCCAACAGGAAAGAGAGGAGAAAGCTGCTAAAATTGATGCCTACTTTAAAAAGAACGGCATGCCGCTAGCTGGTTATGGTATGAAGATGGTTACTGAAGCTGAAGAACATGACATTGACTGGCGTCTGATCCCTGCGATCGCTATCCGCGAATCGACAGGTGGTCTCCACCAGTGTAAGTCAGTGACCTATAGTCCGTTTGGATTCGGGTCATGTAAAATCAACTTCAAGAGCTATGACTCTGCCATTGAGATCGTTGCTACCAACCTTGGTGGTGACAATCCCAAAACAGCGAAGCATTATGAAGGGAAGACGACAAAGGGAATCTTGCAATCGTATAACCCCCCATCAGTTGTACCTACGTACGCTGGAGAGGTGATGGCATTGATGACCAAGATCGATAACACGCAAGTGTAATCTTTATCTATAACCCAAAAGCCCACTCGAAAGAGTGGGCTTTTGGCGTGTAGGGAAGAGGAAAATACATTGACTTTTTAATAAATATGTGTTAATGTTTAACTAAATCAAAGCACATTAAAATGAAAAAATTAGTTATTTTTGTCCTGTCTATTCTTCTTACGATTACATCGTGCAAAAAAGAGGATGTTGTTATTGATCCTGTATCAACAGCTCCATACCTTACTATCATTTCTCCCGAAGGAGGCCAAACATTCTTTGCCGGGCAGTATATAACTGTGAAATGGAAAAGTGGCAATTTGCCGCCGGGACATCTTATTGGAGCGATGATCATCAACAATCAGTTTGAAATTTCCAGCAAGGTTGCTATAAGCATGTATCCTCAAAAGAGGGTTCCTACATCGGTTTCAGTACTTACAAATGATGATGGCGAGGAAGTGTTTAGAATTCCTGCAGATGAAGGCGACGTCGGAAATTTCTTGTATGAGAATGGAACTTCACATGGTAAAAGTTTTACTATATGTTTGACATATAGTGACCCTAGCAATCCTAAGGATGTCGGTATTAACAGTACCGCCCTGAGTGAATCCAAGATGTTTACCGTTACTAAAGCGCCGTTATACCCTGGTTGCACATCGACAGTAGGGGTTAGCACTATAGACAAGCATCCATGTTCGACCCCGGTTAATTAACTGAACTTCTATTCAAAAGCCCCTGCATATTATTTGCACGGGCTTTTTTCTTGTTTAGTTATTAAAACAAATGGTAATCATACAGTATATTCTGGCTGAAGCTGTATCATTGACTTTTATATAAATATGTGTTATCGTAAACACAAGTTCAATTGTTATTTCAAACCTCAAAAAATATAGATATGAAAAAGTTATTCATTGTATTGGCAGTATCTGCTTCAACAAGTTTGTTTACTTCATGCTGTAAGGATCCGGAAGTTGTACCTGTCATTGACTGCAGCACACCTCCTACGAATGGTCCGCACAGCTATTACAGCAAAGGCATTAAGGATGGCTGTCCCGTGTATTTCTACTATTAGTACCCTAATTGTAGAACAATAAATAAATCCCTCATTTTTTAAGATGAGGGTATTTTTTATGCTTTGTAAAAGTAAAAAGCCGCTACTGGTAAGGTAGCGGCTTTAGTGTGTAAGTGTTAGTGGTGAATCCATGTTAGTACTTCGAATTGTCCGTCATAATCCTCAGTTCTACCCTTTTTCTTAAAAGGGTAGAGGTTACTGATTGACTCAAAGAAGCTTGGCGATAAGTCTTTTTTCGTTTTCTTTATAGCGGTCAAGATAAAATCTTTTTGCGCTATCCAAACTGGCCGAATCGCATTTATGGCAGCCCACATTTCATTTTTCCTTCCGACTTCATCTTTATGTACGCATCTTTTCTTAAATGCAGAAAAGATTTGAGCAAAGGTTTGTCTTCTGGCAAGGCTTTGAGTTTCTCCATTTTCCCATTCAATAATTAAATTAAGGAATGCGAGTTCATCTTTGCCTTTAGGCATTACGTTCATTGTTAAACAACTAATGATAGTTACCTTCATTTCTTCGAGGGTCGGTACTTTTGTTTTCATCTCGTATGGGTTTTCTTAAGCATAGCACATATTGACAAAAAGTCAAATTTTAGGTCTAGTTTAGAGAACTTTTAGATCATCAATCATGATGGTCACTTTCTCTCCACGCATTGCAACCGAGCATTTCATTGCTGCAACAATGCCTTCTTTCAGAAGAGATCCTATTTTTTTGAATGCTTCAGGAAAGACAACCGCTTCAGCGGTACCGCTCTTGTCTTGGATTGTCAGGAAGGCCATCTTGGAATTGTCCTTCTTGGTCATAATAACGCGGCAAAGGTCAATGTGCACAACAATAAGCTGGTTCTTGTCGAACTTCTTCTTGATAAGGCTCGTGATTGAGGTAGTGGCGCGCTTAAGGGTATCCTTGTGAGAATCGAGCGGGTGTCCTGAAACATAGAGTCCGAGCAATTCTTTTTCCCAGAGCAGCTTCTGCTTCATGCTTGCGGGTTCTGCATCATTAAGGTGAAGGACACTCTTTGGCTTTTCATCCATCAGGTCAAAGAGACCTCCTTGCGAGGTGTTGCTGAACTGACCTATGCCTTTGTGGAAGGCTAGTAGGCTTTCGATGTTTGAACAGAACACACCTCTGTCGCCAAAGTCATCCATGGCTCCGCACATGATTAGTGCCTCAAGCGACTTCTTGTTGAGGTTTCGATGTTGTACGCGCTCAAGGAAATCTTCGATGCTCTTGAATGGTCCACGGGCTTTTCTTTCAGCAACAATAGCCTTGCCGATTTCTTCACCAAAGTTCTTTACATTTCTCAATCCAAAACGGATATTGCCCGTTACTTTTCCATCTTCAACGACAACGGTGAAGTCGAGAAAGGATTCATTGATGTTTGGAGGAAGCACCTTGTATCCCATGCGGTTTGCCTCTGCAATGTATTCGCCGCAGGCTTCGATGTCACCAGACTCGGCAGTCATACAAGCAGAAAGATATTCGGCAGGGTAGTTGGCCTTAAGGTATGCAGTCTTATAGGCAACCATGCCGTAACTAGCGGCATGGGCTTTGTTGAAACCGTACGCGGCAAATGGCTCGATCTTTTTCCAAAGGTCGTCAGTTTGTTCCAGTGTTAGTCCGCCGTATTCCTTGCAGCCCTTATAGAACTTATCCTTCTGTTCCGCCATTTCTTTTGGAATCTTCTTTCCCATGGCCTTTCGGAACTTGTCGGCATCGAGCCAGCTGTATCCTGCCAAACGGATTGATGCCATCAGCACGTCATCTTGGTATACCAAAAGACCGTATGATGCTTCAAGGTCGTCTTTTAGGCGAGGGTCAGGGTATGTTACCAGCCTTGGATTCTGCTTACGCTTGATGTATTCAGGAATCACTTCCATCGGTCCCGGACGGTATAGCGCCACCATGGCCATCAGGTCTTCAACCTTTGTCGGGCGAAGTTCCTTGATCGCTGAGGTCATACCGTCACCAGCCATTTGGAATACTCCGACAGTTTCGCCGCGAGACAGCATGTCGAACACTTTCTTGTCATCAAGAGGAATAGTATCGATATCAATGTCGATACCCCGTATCTTTTTTACGCGTTCAATAGCGCCTGAGATGAACTGCAGGTTTCTGATTCCAAGCATATCGAACTTGGGCAGGTTTACCACACCATCTCTCCCTCCAGAGAACATGTCGTACTGGGTGATGATCTTGTTGTCGCCCTTCGTATCATACTGAATAGGGGTGTAGTCGGTGATATCGGGTGTGGGAGCGATGATAACGCCGGCAGCATGCACGGAGATGTGTCGCACATTGCCTTCAATCTTCTTGGCCATATCAATGATTTCTTTCGTACCTCGGTCATTGTCATACATTTCCTGCAGTTCAGGGATGATCTCTAGGGCGTGGTCGATAGTCATCGGAAATCCTTGAGAGCCGATAGGAATAAGTTTTGAGATTTGAT
>JAQBRC010000008.1 GCA_028286705.1 Candidatus Nomurabacteria bacterium | reverse complement strand
GCCAACAGTGTTGCGGGTGCCCGTGTCAGTGGCGTCTTCACCAGTCATACCACAGGGGCGGTGTCTGCCGACATTGCCTTTTCCACGATGAGTGCTGGTACCATGGCCGAGAAGATGCGGATACTGGCGAATGGCAATATTAGTCTTACTGGAGCTTCCATTACCAGTGCGCAAAATCTTGTCATTTCAGGAAGCGGTATCACAACTATTGGATCTGGAAACGATATTCAAACATCAAACAACGGCTATTTTTCTCTTAACACTTCAGGCAGTGGCTCAAGGCTTGTTACCACGTCACTTCCTTTTGGTACAAGCACTCTTACCCTCGTATCAAAATCGGGATCCGGAGGAGTTCTAATTGGAAACAGAAACTACGTGCAGTTTAGTGCGCACACGACCAACGGAACGGAACGAAGCATGGGAGACATCGGATTCGTATGGACAGGAGTCACGGACGGATCTCAGTCATCGGCATATACAGTTAAAGCGTCTAATAATGGAACTGTTGGCGAAGTGTTTCGTGTCACTGGTTCGGGTAACGTCGGTATTGGTACTAATGCGCCAGTTTCGCTCCTGGATGTTACCAATACTCAAACTGCCGGAGTTGACATGCTTACCATCCGTGACGTGACGGGAAATCGCGGACTTAAACTAGGCACGAATAACGCTAACGGCAATGCCGTTATTCAGTCCTACGGCATATCCGACAACGCTCCACAACCGCTGTATCTTAACCCAACCTTGTCTGGGGGCAATCCTGTCGGTGTTGCTATTGGTGGAATAAATATTGCGAGCAGCAGTGTACTTACCCTAAACACAGGCAATGCTAATACTTTCCCATTGGTTATTACCAGACCTAATTCAGGTACAACAGCTGCATGGTTTTCTGTTGATTCAAGTGCCAATGTCATATTTGGCACCAACAATGCCACTCTTGATTTTCGAACCGTGACCAACGGCACGGTAAGCGCGCTGTTTCTTAATACCAACGGTAACGTCGGCATCGGCACGGTGACTCCTAGCGGTATACTGTCTATTGCTGGAAACAGAACTGCGGTGGCATGGGGAACGAACGGCATCAACCTGCAGACCGCGGCGGCGACGTACACCGACTCCTCTACCGCCATTTCAGGTACCGCTACTAACAACATGGTCAATACGTTCGGCGTACCGACGCTTGCCGCAACCAATACTTTGGTTACCTATACGAACGCCGCGACGGTGTATATTGCCGGCGCGCCAGTTGCAGGAACGAACGTGACGCTGACAAACAAGGCGGCGCTGGTGGTGGCGAGCGGCAACGTCGGCATCGGCACGACTTCACCCACAGCCCAGCTTACCCTGCAGGCTACGGCTTCGGCTGCGCCCCGCATTCTTATTCTTGACGGATCTGGAGCAGAATTGCTACGCATAGCTTCTGATAATCTCACAGATATCTTCATTGGTAAGAATGCCGGAATAAATACTATTTCGCCAGCGGCGCAAAATATTTTCATAGGTGCTTTGGCCGGTCAGTCTAATACAACTGGTTCTTTCAATACCGCCATTGGTAATGCCGTTTTACAGAATAATCAGACTGCTGGTTTCAATGTTGGTATGGGTGCCAATGTTCTAACAGCCCTTACTACTGGTGGTAGTAATACAGGGGTTGGTACGGGTGTATTTCAGGCGCTTACTAATGGTACAGGAAACACCGCTGTCGGTAATGTTGCCATGCAGCAGCACACCACTGGCTCCTACAATACCGTCCTAGGAAATACCGCATTCTTCAACGCCGGCGGCACCAGCGGCTCCTACAACATCGTGATTGGTGCATGGAGTAACCCAGCATCCCTTACCGGCAGCGGCCAGCTCAATATCGGCAATGTCATCTATGGTACGGGCATGTATCAGACCGCCTCTAACTCATCAACTCCTACTGCTACTGGCGCTATTGGTATTGGTACGAATGCTACAACAAGCGTACTCACGATCGGGGGCAGTCGTAGTGCGACAGCATGGGGCGCCAACGGTATCAATCTCCAGACTGCCGTTGCGACCTACACCGACTCGTCATCTTCCGGAACTGTTCCTCTCGTTACGATCAATAGTTTCGGCCCGCCCACCCTTACGGCAAGTAGCCCGACAACATATAGCAAGGCTTCGAACGTCTTTATCGACGGCATTACTGCAGGTACCAATGTTACTCTCAGCAACTCCTATGGTTTAGAGGTAGCTGGGGGCTTTTTGGCTGATGGTCCAGTCCTTAACAGTATCACCTCTTTTCGCAGTACGGGCCATGTCACTATCAATGGCGGGACAGATGGTGGATATAACTTAGACGTAAACGGTACCTTGCATATAGTCGGTGTGACGACTCTCGCTGGAACTCTCAACGCCCCAACCATAGTAGCTTCCAATATATCAAGTCCTAGTAATAACCTTGCCGTGGAATTGGGATCTAATGGCGGCTTGTTTTTGAACGGCCTTAACTTCTTGACCGGAGCGGGCCAAGCGCCGGGTAAAATATTCATGGGCAATCCTATTGGTACGGGCGGTGTCACGGAATTTCATTTTAGATATACTACCGGCGCTGATGCGTATTCCGTTGATATGGCCACCGGCCGTATGGCTATTGGTAATATCCCCACTCAATCAGGACTGCTCACCATTGGTGGTAGTCAGACCGCTGCCGCGTGGGGCACCGCCGGCATCAACCTCCGGACACTTGCCGCGACCTATACCGACTCGTCTTCCACTACCGGTACCATTGTCAACAATGCCGTCAACTCTTTTGGCATCCCTACATTAGCGGCAGCTAACACTGGTATTATTTACACCAACCCTGCCACTGTCTACATCGCCGGCGCACCGGTTGCTGGAACGAATGTTACCAACACCAACCCACTGGCATTGTACGTCGCAGGTGGGAACAGCTCGTTTGCTGGACGTGTCGGTATTAGCAATACAGCACCCGGGTTCTTGCTGCACGTCGGCTCCACTGCGATTCCAGATGCGACCGTCGTTGCGCGCTTTGAAAGCGTTGGCGCGCATTGCGATATTACTGCATCAACAACTGGGGGAATTGTCTGTACCTCTGATATGAACCTCAAGAAGAACATCACCCCAATCTCATTCGGCGTATCTTCTTGGTCTTACAATACCAATATTACGTTTGACAATCAGTCCGTACTGAGCAAGATCCTTGCCCTAAGTCCCGTACAATATAACCTCAAGACGGAGCAGGACAGCACCACCAAGCATGCCGGTTTCATCGCGCAGGAAGTGCGTCAGGTATTTCCTGACCTTATCTCTGCCGATGCCGCTACAGGCACGCTGTCCATGAACTACACTGGTCTGGTGCCGTACACCATAGCGGCGATCCAAGAGATGAATTTGAATATCACTAGTATCAGTGATCTCACTCATCCCAACACGTGGAGAACAGCACTGACAGCATGGTTTGCAAACAATACCAACGGTATTGGGGACTTTGTTGCTAATCGTTTTCGTGCAAAGAATGAAATTTGTATCAACAATACCTGTGTTACTGAGCAACAGCTGCAGCAGGTATTGCAGAATAGCCACTCTTCCGGCAGTACTACTGTTATAAATCCTCCCCCAGTACAGACCTCTGAAGCCACTCCTCCTCCTGTTGTTGAGAATCCGATACCGGAGGTCATTCCTGATCCAGTGCCAGAGGCTCCTGTTGATACGGGTAGTGATGCACAATCAAGTGTTGAATAAACATGGAGCTTGAGCGAGAGCGTGGCACTGCCATCAAGATGAGACCCATCTTTCGTTTCTAGAAGTAAAAGCCGATTCTTGTGCAAGAACAGTAATCCTTTTATTATAGTATTGCGGTTTTATACTATATACTTCAGGCAATGATTACAAAGCGGATGAAATATGTACTGATCGCCTTATTTATTTTTGTACTAAGTGCAGCCGTTGTACGAGCTGCGATAACTGCCAGCATTGATCCTAATAACACAGGTGCACATTTTGCAGCGTTTGTCCGTGCTCCTGGGCAGGCGGGAAGCGAGAGCATTAATTTTGGAAAGTATACTACTGCTTCATCTGCAAATATAACTATTAGCGGAGGTAGTCTCCATGGCTACGCATGGAACCCTCTTGCAGGATGGATAGTGATGAACTGCGCGAACACTACGAGTGGTTGTTCTAGTGCTAATCAGAACTTTAAGATATCAGTCAGTGATGCAGGGGTATTTTCTGGATATGCTTGGGGACAGCAGACAGGATGGATTAACTTTGGACCGTTTCTAAATAACACAACGCCTCAAATTAAGATTGCTGCTGACGGCACATTTGGAGGTACTACCGGTACAGCAGGATATGCCTGGAGTCAGAAATACGGATGGATTGTATTTGACTGTACCAATACAGCTACCTGTACAACAATTGGCACCACTGTAACTCCGTCAACAGGTAATCAAACAGGTATTTCTGGGGGAGGATCTGCTTCTGGAAGTGCATATGTTACACCTCCTACGGCCACTCCAATAGTTGAATCAACAATAGTACCCGGAAATACCGAGCAGCCGCCTATTGAGACAGCTCCCACTCCTATTTCACCAGTAACCACCGGTTCAACTACTTCTGGTCATTCTGGATCTGTAAGTGGAGGATTTGCTCCTCAGCCCACAGGTTTGCCTACGGGAATTTCTCCAACCACTGCCCCTGATAGTTCTACAGTACCCTCAACTGTTCCTGTTGCAAAGAAAAAGATCATTCCGCAGGTTGTATCGGGCTTTACCTACGGAGTACAATTTGTAACTTCATTAGTTATTAACATAGTTAGGTTCATTAAGAGTATATTCTTTTAATAATATGATATACAATAGAGGCATGATAAAAACACGGCGACCTAAAAATTTTTCTCCACGACAGGCTGATGGGAGCCATGCTGCTTTACGCCCCATTACTTTTATGAAAAGCCATAAAAGTTTTTTTTATTCTATAGCGTTCCTTCTTCTATTTTCTTTCTCTGTTTCCTTCGCTAGTCCACCTGGTAGTCCATATGCTGCAAACGCAACACTTGATCCTAGCTGCGGACCAACTGATACTAACTGTTATGTATCAAGTGTCGGTGCTAGTGCATGGTCAGGCATTACAGGTACGCCCACTACTATTGGTGGGTATGGTATTACTGATGCGTATACAAAGACTGCGTCTGACGCTCGATATGAAGTGCCGCTTACTTTTAGTACAGGCCTTACTCGTACGACAAATACCCTTACGGTTAATGCTTCCCAGAATATCTCAACCCTTTCTAACCTTACTAGTAACGGTATCGTTACAACGTCAGGCGGTACTGGGGCATTGGGCATTACTTCTACAAATGGTTCTGGAAACGTGGTGCTTACCACATCCCCAGTACTTGTTTCGCCAACACTTGGTGCTGCAGCGGCAACATCGATTAACGGGTTAGTTATCACCACAAGTACCGGTACCCTTACCGTTGCAAACGGAAAGACGCTTACTGCAAGCAATACCCTTACTCTTGGAGGCACCGATGGTTCAACCTTGAACATCGGAACAGGCGGAACGCTGGGAACAGCGGCGTACACTTCTGCTGCAGCCTACGAAGTGCCCCTGACTTTCTCTACGGGTCTTACTCGCTCAGTTAACACCATCACCAATAATCTTTTGGTTGGTGTCAGTGGAGGACAGACCATCAAAGGTGGAACAGCTGTAACAGACATATTGAAGTTACAGGGCACAACTGGCAACGGAACACTTACTAGCCCCGCTGTGCAGATTATTGTTGGAAACAACGGAGCAACAACAGCATTAAATATTTTAAATAATGGACAAGTTGGTATCGGAGGAACTCCGACTAACCCTCTTTCTGTAACTGGAAACGCAAACATCACCGGCTCACTTGCACTTGGTACTGCATTAGCAATCACAAGTGGCGGTACCGGGGATGTTACTGCAAGTGGCGCACGTACGCAGTTAGGAGTGGCGTACGCAACAAACAGTGATGTGATTAGCAACACTCACATTGCAACATGGGGTGACAGTCTGACATGGGGACAGGGTGGCGCGTCGTATCCTTCACAGCTTGGCAACTTGACTGGGTACTCTATCTATAATGGAGGTATTAGCGGCAACACCAGTACCCAAATCGCGGCGTCAATGACTGCTGCGACAGATAAATACAGCTATACGACCATTATTTGGGCAGGACGAAATGATATTACTATCACTGGACCATCAGCTGTTGCTACTATTGAGTCAAACATTGCAACTATGGTTGCTGCACTTGGGCACACTCGCTACATCATTATTGGTGTTACAAACACTAGTGCTGAAACGACCGGCAATGCAAACCTTACGGCTATCAGTACCCTTAATAGTGATCTTGCAACTGCATACGGCGCACGCTTTATCGATATCCGTACATACCTTCTTACGCAAGGAACTGGTATTGGTCAGGATGCAACAGATGTAAGCAATGGCGTTATTCCTGTATCGTTACGCTCTGATGGTACTCACCTGAACACCTCAGGGTATGCGCTGGTTGCAGCTAAGATCAATACCATACTTCCGACAATTCAAGCTACACCGTCAATTCTTACCACTGCCAATGCTCAGGGAATCCTCGGCTCTCGAAGTTCTTGGGACGTGGCCAATGGTGGGAAATATACCGTTGGTGGTGTTACTACTACTTTCTTGCCAGACCAGACAAATTACACGGGTACGATATTCCTTGGTGACGGCGGAACATCACTTAGCCATAGCACAGGATCAGAAGGACAATCAGACACATTCGTTGGACTTTCTTCAGGCAGTGCTCTGACGACAGGTAACAGCAACTCTGCATTGGGTAGATTTTCATTAAACGCACTTACTACAGGTTCTAATAACTCTGCGTTTGGCTTCGGAGCTCTGCAGACAAACATTACCAACTCTGGTAACACCGCAATTGGATCATTATCTTTGGCCGTAAACATTGCAGATAACAACACGTCTCTTGGATATCAGTCTGGTAAAGTAAACACAACGGGGGCTAACAACACCTTTATTGGAACATTCTCAGGCTTTAGTAACATTTCTGGTGCAAGTCTTGTTGCAGTCGGCTTTGGCTCATTGCAAAATAGTACTTCTAGCTTTAACACTGCGATTGGATATCAATCTGCTACCAATAGTACTACTGGCCAGCAAAACACTGTCGGAGGGTATTCAGCCTTGAACTTTAACAAAACAGGTTCAAACAATACCGTATGGGGAACTACCGCTCTCTTCGGATCCTCTAATGCAAGTAACTATTCAAACAATACTGCAGTTGGATACCGAGCAGGATGGGTAGCACTTACTGGCGCTGACTCCAACACGCTTATCGGATACCAGACTGGGTATACTCTTACGACAGGTGCTAAGAACATCATGCTGGGTGCTTTTGCTACCACTGCGAACTCAAATATTACAACTGGCAGTAACAATATCATGATTGGTAATGATATTCAGGCTCCGGGTGGAACATCATCAAACCAGTTGAACATCGGAAACCTTATCTTCGGTACAGGAGTGAGTGGTACAGGTAGCACTATTGCTGGATCAGTTGGTATTGGCGTAAACAATCCTGCATATACATTGCAGGTAGGTAATGCTTCAGTTGCTGGTATCGTTTCTCGATTCCAGAACTCTACTGGTACTTGTGACATCAACCCTACAACAACAGCATTGGCTTGTTCATCTGACATGAACTTGAAGAAGAATGTTACTTTGCTTGCTGATAATTCCTCATGGCTGTTCAATTCAGCGCAGAGCGATGCAAATGCTAGTATATTGGATAAGGTACTCGCATTGAAGCCTGTAACATACAACTGGAATGCGGAAGGCAATACTGATGCAAAGCACGCTGGTTTCATTGCACAAGACGTACGAAATGTATTCCCAGATCTTATTGCTGAAGATGCAAATACACATCTTCTATCTCTAAACTATCTTGGTCTTATGCCGTACACTATTCAGGCTATAAAGGAAATGGATGTGAAGATTGCTGCTATCCCTACATTTGCTGATGCAACGGTAACTACTCGTCTTAGCAATTTCCTGAAGGATGTTGCCGAGAACGGATTGGGTATCTTCAATCGAGTGCAGACAAAGGAACTCTGTGTTGACGATGTATGTGTGACACGAGACCAGTTCAAACACATGATTGAGCAAAGTGGTCAAACGCCGGCTCCGTCAGCGCCTGTAGTTCCCGCTACTCCGCCAGAAGAAGTGCAGACTCCAGAAGTCACTCCTCCTGTTGTTGTCGAGGATCCTGCTCCAGAAGCTCCTGCTGAGACGCAATAGCATTTTTCCTCGCTGCTCCTTTATGCTATAGTCATCGCACATGGAACTCAAAAACATAAGAAATTTCAGCATTATTGCCCATATTGACCACGGGAAGAGCACTCTTGCTGATCGCATGCTTGAGGTTACAGGCACCATCGAGGCGCGCAAAATGCGCGATCAGGTATTGGACAACATGGAACTGGAACGCGAGCGTGGCATCACCATCAAGATGCAGCCAGTGCGCATGGCATACAAGCATAATGGCATTGAGCACATGCTTAACCTGATTGATACTCCAGGACACATCGACTTTTCATACGAAGTATCTCGAGCGCTCAAAGCCGTTGAGGGCTCTTTGCTGCTGGTTGATTCGACACAGGGTGTACAGGCGCAGACACTGACAACTCTTGCTATGGCTCGTGAGTCAGGACTTGTTATCATTCCTTGTCTAACAAAAGTTGATTCACCATTATCTCGCATTGAAGAAACCACATTGGAAATTTGTGCGTTGATTGGGTGTGACGAAAAGGATGTGTTGAAAGTATCGGGCAAGACAGGTGAAGGAGTTCCCGAACTGCTTGCCGCGATCATTGACCGCATTCCCGCACCAAACGCTGAAGAAGTTAATACCAAGACACAGGCACTGGTCTTTGACTTTAGTTATTCAAACCATAAAGGAGTTATTGTCTTCGTGCGTTTGTTTGGCGGACGTATTGCAAAGGGGGATACATTGTCATTTGCTGCCAGCAAGCAGCAATTTCAAGCACTGGAAGTTGGTATTTTTGCTCCTGAAGCGACCCCACAGGATGCGCTTGAGGCGGGAACTATTGGCTATATCGTAACTGGTATCAAGCAGCCTGGTATTGCGTCTGTTGGAGACACAATTGTTTCTTCAAAGAATGCAGGTGCTGCATTGCCTGGATACAGTCAGCCTCGTCCTGTTGTATGGGCATCTATCTATCCCGAAAGCCAGGATGATTTTGATGAATTGCGTATGGCATTGGGAAGACTTCGTCTTTCTGACTCCGCATTCTCTTTTGAAGAAGAAGTGTCTGGTGCGTTGGGACGAGGATACCGCTGCGGATTCCTGGGCATGCTTCATTTGGAAATCATCACCGAACGTCTACGACGCGAATTCAATCTTGAGTTGATTGTTACCATGCCTAGTATTACCTATGAAGTTGAGACTCGTCAGAAGCAACGCATCGTTGTCTATTCTCCGCACTTGTTTCCTGATGACGGAACGGTTATGAAAGTCTTTGAACCATGGATTACTGTTTCAATCATCACCCCAGAGCGCTATGTCAGTGTCTTGATGCCATTTATGTATGAACATGAGGCAACGGTTGGAGCTATTGATCAGTTTGGTGACGACAGAGTGAAGGTTGAAGCGGTGATGCCGCTTCGTGAACTGATGCGAGGATTTTTTGACGGATTGAAAAGCCTCACTTCAGGCTATGCGTCTATCGCATACAAGGAAGGCGAATTGAAAGAAGCGGACGTTGTCCGCTTGGATATCATTATTGGCGACGAACCGCAGCCTGCATTCACTCGCATCGTCTCTCGAAGACGCGCACTTGAAGAGGGAGAAGAGTTCGTGGAGCGATTGGAAAAGCTGATGCCGCGTCAGCAGGTGGAGATGAAAATCCAAGCTAAGGCATTTGGCCGCATTATCGCTTCGCGAACAATGAAGGCCTTTCGCAAGGATGTTACCCAGCACATGTATGGGGGAGACTATTCCCGAAAGTTAAAGCTGCTAGGAAAGCAGAAAAAGGGCAAAAAGAAAATGCGGGAGAACGCAATCGTTAATATCCCGCACGATATCTTTATTAAAGTAATGAAGGAAACCGACTAGCGGAAGAGTGGAAGAAGGCTGAACAGCAGCATTCCGGCGATCATCAGGATGGAAAAGATTTTCCATGCCAAAGCGACTCGTTTTCTGTTATGATTGAATAGCATAGACCTTTATGCTACCACGCTATGGCAAAAAAGCAATTTTCAGAAACACGTCAATACGGTGTCCCCCCAAAGCGAATTTTGGGGTCGGCTATTTCATTAGTCGTGTTCTTTTTGCTGTTGGCTTCGGTGGTCAGATTGGCAGGAAAATACTTTGATTTAAGGACTCGTAATAAAGAGCTGAACCAATCCCATGCCGAACTGGTACAGAAGGAGCGGTCATTGTCAGTTACCAACTCCTATTTGGCGACATCTGAGGGGACTGAACAGTCTCTAAGAGAGCGGTATAACTATATTAAGCCCGGAGAAGAAATGATTGTCCTTACCCCTGATTCCGCCACTTCTC
>JAQBRC010000004.1 GCA_028286705.1 Candidatus Nomurabacteria bacterium | reverse complement strand
ATTTCGAGAAGATGAGGAAAATCGAGAAACTGCCGCAGGTGTTATGAAGCATTGGCACGTCTTTCATTTTATTGCTGTTAAGAAATAACAAAAGGCCGACACATACTGTCGGCCTTTTGTTATTAATACAACGTATTCTTGATTTCTGTTAGTTTTAAAATTATTTCAGAATCAATAATTTTTGTGAAATGGGGAAGTATCTTCCCTTCATATTCAACTTCATCAAAAAATAGGTCAATAGGACGAACAAAGCAATTTGCTGGCGCAATGTCTGTTTTGTAGAGGGGGTAGTATACAACCATTAGAGTGCTATCTTCGGAATGCATACCAATAGAGGTAAGTTCATAGGCATAGTGGTTGAATCCTTTAAGTTCGTCATGCTTATAGTGGTAGTAAAAACCGGGTTCAGGGATACTCATATGGAAAGTATACACCATTTGATTTATTTAAATTATGTGCTTTAATAAGAAAAACTAAAAAACCTAATTATGAGAACTGTACTTCATACCCTTGTTACCAATGGCAACATCCTCCTGCACGGAAGCCCGCATTTATTGGAAGAAATTCACCCACATTTTGCTGATGATGAAATAGCTATTTGTGCCACCCCTTTTCCCGAACTTGCCATTATTATGGCAATATTCAAAGCTTGTAAACTTGGTAAAATGGGATATACCGCTACTCTGAACAAAAAAACCTGCTGCCTTACTGTTAGAACATGCGAAAAAACTGTTGCGACATTAATGGCTCATGACCTCGTAGGATATGTATATGTGATTGATGCTGACGGCTTTTCTGAGAAATCACCATTTGAATATCGTATTTACAATTCTATCTACGCTCAGAAAAGAATTGCGATTACAAAGAGTGACTTGCCGTTTATGCCGACCTATGGTCAAACCGAGTACAAGATACTGTTAAATAGACAATTGGCTAGTGTCGTCAATTAAATAAAAGCCCCAATCAAACGGGGCTTTTTTTATTAGCCTTTTTCGGGTAGAATGGATGCACTATGGAACGAACATACATTGGCAATGCGGGAACGCACGCGGGGGAAACTGTACTATTAAAAGGCTGGATTGACGTTCGTCGAGACCAAGGAAAATTGGTCTTTTTTGACTTCCGTGACATGACAGGAACCATTCAGGGCGTAGTATTGCCAAACCGGGCTGCAGAGCTTGCTGATGCGGTTAAGGATGCTCGTTCAGAAACAGTTGTTGCCGTTGAGGGTATTGTTAACAAGCGTCCTGAGCGTAATGTGCAGGCTGACAAGCAGAACGGTGACATTGAGCTTGAAGTAACTGGCCTAACTATCTTGAACAAGGCAGAGGTTCTTCCGTTTGAAGTTAATGTTGATACGAAGGACGTTGGCGAGGAAACTCGCTTGAAGCACCGGTATCTAGATCTTCGCAGTGCTCGCATGCAGCGCAACATGCGCAAGCGAGACGAAGTACAGAAGTATGTTCGTGACTATTTGCATGATGAAAAGTTTATTGAAGTTGAAACTCCCATCCTTACTAAATCAACTCCTGAAGGAGCTCGTGACTACGTTGTTCCTTCTCGTCTGTATCCTGGTACTTTCTATGCACTCCCGCAGTCTCCTCAGCAATACAAGCAACTTCTAATGACTGCTGGTATCGAACGATACTTCCAGTTTGCCAAGTGTATGCGTGACGAAGATGGTCGCGGAGACCGTCAGCCTGAGTTTACCCAGCTTGATATGGAACTCAGTTTTGTTAATCGGGACGATGTAATGGCAATCAATGAGCAATTGCTTATTAACGTCGTTACCAAGCTCTTCCCAGAAAAGCGCATTCAGGAAGTACCGTTTCCTCGTATTTCATACAAGGATGCTATGGAAAAATACGGCAATGACCGCCCTGACATTCGTAACGACAAGGAAGATCCAAACCTTTTGGCCTTCTGTTGGGTAGTGGACTTTCCTTTCTTTGAAAGTACTAGCAAGAGTGACAACCCTGACGCACAGGGTGAATGGACATACACACACAATCCATTCTCTCGTCCTATCGAGGAGCATATGTCTAACTTGATGAACAAGGAGAATGTTGGTGATATTCTTACAACTCAATACGACATCTGTCTTAACGGATACGAGATTGGTGGCGGATCTATTCGTAATCACTCATTCGAAGCACTTTCAAAGGTATTCGAATTGCTCGGGCACAGCATTGAAACTATCGAATCAGATTTCGGACACATGCTGCAGGCATTTAAGCTTGGTACACCTCCACACGGCGGTATTGCATGGGGATTTGATCGTCTTATGATGATCTTGCTTAACGAGGCAAACATTCGTGAGGTGATGGCCTTTCCTAAGACTGGAGAAGGCAAGGATCCTATGATGTCAGCTCCTTCAACCATTAGCGACAAGCAGGTTGATGAGCTGCATATCGTTCTAAAGAAGCCAAAGCAATAAGAAGAAGCCCCTTAATGGGCTTCTTTATTACCCACTAAGGCGTTATAATAAAGCATATGGAACATCTCCCGTCGCAGAATCCGTTACCCGAAGAAACATCTCCATTGAGTGTGGTATTTCGTGCACCAGAAGCACTAACTATCGATGCTGCAGTGAAATACAATGATAAAGAATATGTCATCAAGGAAATATATCCTGATATGAAGGATGGAAAAGAGGTGCTGATGTATAAAATAGAAGATACTGATGGAAACCCTCTAGAAAAAGACGGTATCATGGTCTATGTACCAGCGGAAGATTTAGAAGCGATATAGCACAATGGAAACTGAAACAATTTTCAAGGTAAAGCAGAATGTATTCGAAGGGCCTGTAGAGGTATTGCTTGAACTGATTGAAAAGCGAAAGCTGTTCGTTAACGATGTCTCTCTTGCTGCCGTTACCGACGATTTCATTCAATATATGCAGACCGTTGGTATGCAGGCAGGGGAGACTGCCAACTTCTTGGCTGTTGCTGCTACCCTGATATTGATTAAGGCGCGTTCACTGCTTCCTAACCTTGAGCTTACTCCTGAAGAAACGGAATCAATTACCGACCTTGAACGTCGCGTTGCACTCTATCAAATCATCAGTCACGTTTCCGCTGACCTTATCAAAGCCTATGGCAAGAAGGTTTCCTTTGAAGGAAAGCGTCGCCTAACAGGGGTAGTCTTTGCTCCTGATGAGAAGCTGACACTTGGTCAGTTGCCAGCGTTAGTTGCAGAAATGCTTGGTCGCGTACCGCCGCCAGTTGCGAAGAAGCCTGAGGCTCGTGTATACAAGACTATTTCAATTACTGAAGTGTTGTCCACCTTGCAGGAACGAATCGAACGTGCCATGTCTACAAGCTTCAATGCAATTCGTGTGTCGTCTCCCGATATGGATGACCGTTCCCAGAAGGTCTACACTATCGTGTCATTTCTTGGTATGCTAGAGCTGGTACGACGGGGAATTATCGCGGCTGAACAGTCCGAGCTATTTGAAGACATCACGCTTCAGAAAAGCGAAGCCCCTGTTGCTGAATCATTGTATGAATAATCCTCTCTCACAAACAATTGAAAGTATCCTGTTTGCAACTGCAGAGGACTATAGTGTTGCGTCGCTCGCAAAACTGCTAGAAGTATCAGCGGAGGATGTTGAGGCTGCACTTGCAGAACTCGCTTCTTCACTTGAAGGACATGCCATGATGCTTGTCCGTCAGGGCAATAATGTGACGCTTGCCACTCGTCCGGAACATAGCACTGTGCTTGAGGCTATTCGCAAGGAAGAACTGCAAAAGGATCTCAGCAAGGCGAGTGCCGAGACATTGGCAGTTATTGTGTACAAGCCTGGGGCAACTAAGGCGGAGATTGAACTGATTCGCGGGGTGAACGCATCGTATTCATTGCGTGCATTGCAGATTCGCGACCTGATTGAAACACAGAGTGCAGGACGTGCAGTTACATATCATCCAACACTAGCTTTGCTTGAGTCATTTGGCATTGCTGATGCAGATCAGCTGCCTCAGTATGCGGAGACAAAGCAGAAGCTGGCTTCATTATTACAACAATCTGACGAGCAATAAATATGATACTTGATGCAATTAAAGTTTTTCTGCCAACCACACTAGTGTTTATCATTGGTATTGCTATTACCCCTGCATTAACGAGGGTGATGTATGAGCGGAAGCTCTGGAAGAAGAATAACCGCGCGCAGGAAGCCGATATCACCAACAAGGACTTTGCCAATGTACATGACGGTGTTGCTGAAACCGCAACACCTCGTGTTGGGGGTGTTATCATCTGGCTGTCAGTATTGATCTGTATTTCGTTGATGTGGATTGTGTCAAAGGTATTTCCAACTGAATTGCTCACCAAGCTGGACTTCTTCAGCAAGAACCAGACATTGGTGCCATTGGCAGCCTTGATACTAGGTTCTTTAATTGGACTGGCTGATGACTTGCTGCAGGTGAAGGGGACAATTGGAGACAATACTTCTAGTGACGTACTGGGAAACCGCTGGGTTAAAATCGGCATGATCGTTGTCATCGGTCTTGCAGTTGCCTCATGGTTCTATTTTAAGCTCGGAGTGTCCGGTATTCTTATTCCTTTTGTTCCCGGTATCTTTAATCTTGGCGTATTCTTTATCCCGTTTTTCATCCTTGTAATGGTCGGCGTCTTCTCTACGTCAGTGATTGACGGCCTAGACGGATTGGCAGGAGGTGTACTGGCAATTGTGTTTGCCGCCTATGCGGTTATTGCCGCAGGGCAGCATCAGACTGATATTGCCGCATTGTGCGGAGTTATTTCCGGAGCTATCTTGGCATTTCTATGGTTCAACATTCCGCCGGCACGTTTTTACATGGGAGAGACTGGCATGCTAGGGCTTACGGTTGTATTGACCGTTATCGCTTTTCTTACCAATACAGTATTGCTATTGCCACTGATTGCCTTGCCTCTTACTGTCACCACAGCATCCGTTATTATTCAGATCACCAGCTACAAGTACTTCGGGAAGCGTCGCGTGTTTAAGATTGCGCCGCTGCATCATCATTTTCGCGCATTGGGATGGTCAAAGGAGAAGGTAGTGATGAGATACTGGGTAGTATCGATTATCGCTGCGATTATTGGAGTGGTAGTAGCATTGATTAGCAAATAGGATGGCAATAGTTAAGCCAAAACAATTTGATACGTACTTCTTCGGCATCGTCCTGATTATTACCGTCATCGGTATCTTTTCATTCGTGTCTGCATCTCTTGGCATTCTTGCCCATAGCGAGACAAAATTCTATGGTGTACTGTTCGGACAAATTGTATTGGGATTTATCGGAGGACTAGCTGCGCTCTGGTGTGCAATCAGAATTCCGTATCACTTTTGGCGTAATAATGCATTCTTTATTTTTATTGCCACTCTTATCCTTACCCTCGGTGTCTTTGTTCCTCATCTTGGCTTTGCTCATGGAGGAGCAAAGCGCTGGATTTCAGTATTAGGAGTGTCATTTCAGCCGGCTGAAATCCTTAAGCTTGGCTTTGTTATATATTTTGCGTCATGGCTAGCATGGACCAGCAAGAAACAGGAGGAGTTTAAATACAAGCTATTGCCGTTGATCATCATGCTGGGTCTTGTTGCTGGTGCACTGTTGATGCAGCCTGATACCAAGAGCCTCATCCTTATAACCGCAGCAGCCTGCAGCATGCTATTTGTCTCAGGCGTATCATGGAAAAAGATCTTGGGTATCGTCGGGGTTGGTGTAATTGGCATTATCTTGCTGGCATTGGTACGTCCATATCTTATGAACCGTATCAAGACGTACATAAATCCTTCTAGCGACGCACAGGGCTCTTCATATCAGCTGCAGCAAGGACTTATTGCCATCGGCAGCGGGGGAATATTCGGCAGAGGGTTAGGGCAGAGCGTACAGAAGTTTAACTATCTGCCTGAACCGCAAGGAGACTCAATCTATGCTGTTATTGGCGAAGAGTTCGGCTTTATTGGTAGCGCACTGCTTGTTGTCTTGTATGTATTCCTTTCTATAAGAGGGTATAAGATTGCTATACAGTCTCGCGATATGTTCGGACAGTATTTAGTTGTTGGGATTATTACGCTTCTTGTTGCGCAGTCATTCTTGAACATGGCATCGCTTGTAGGGTTGTTTCCACTCACGGGAGTTCCTCTGGTGTTCATTAGCCAAGGAGGGACGTCTTTGTTAATTGCATTGTTTGCGTCGGGGATTGTGTTGAACGTTTCGAGATATCAGAAGAAATAAAGCTATATTCTTATTTTATGTCAATATCTATTGTTATAAAAGCGTAAAATCGCTACAATAGAGTCACTATGAAAATTTTACTCATCGGCGGGGGAACCGGCGGACACTTTTATCCATTAATAGCGATTGCAGAAGAGCTTAACCGCATTGCAGACGAGGAAAAGTTTGCCAACTTCAAGCTCTATTACATGTCTACCGACGCATATAATCAGAAAGAGCTTGATGAGCAATTCATCACCTTCATTCCTGTTACTGCTGGCAAACTACGAGTCTATTTCTCATTCCAAAACTTCATAGACCTATTCAAGACAGCATTTGGCACTATCGGTGCAATCTTCAAGCTCTTTAGCTTGTATCCTGATGTAATTATCAGCAAAGGAGGCTACGCTGCCTTTCCTGTATTGGTTGCAGCAAAATTGCTGCGTATTCCCGTAATTGTTCATGAGTCAGACACTGTACCGGGACGCGTGAATAAGTGGTCTGGAAAGTTTGCCCGACGCGTAGCATTGTCCTATCCTGAAGCTGCACAATACTTTGATGAGAAAAAGATTGCAGTTACCGGACAGCCAGTACGCAAAGCTATCGCTTTCGTTGCAACTGAAGGAGCAAAGGAGTTCTTTGAGCTTGATGCAACTATTCCTGTTATTGGGGTGATTGGCGGTTCTCAGGGTGCAAAGATTATTAACGACACCATAACTTCAATTCTTCCAGAACTTGTGCAGAAGTATCAGATTATCCATCAGGCTGGCCCAAAGAACTTTGAAGAAACCAAAACTGATGCAGAAGTATTGCTTGGTGACGATACGAGACGTACACGATACAAAATCTTTCCGTATTTAAATGATTTGCAGACTAAGATGTTTGGCGGAGCAGTTGATATAATTATCTCCCGTGCCGGATCATCGCTGTATGAGATTGCAGCATGGGGAAAGCCGTCTATCATTATTCCTATCCCTGAATCTAACTCGCACGGAGACCATCAGCGCAAGAATGCTTACCACTATGCCCGTACTGGCGCATGTGTTGTTATCGAACAGGCTAACCTTACTCCTTCTGTATTGAAGAGTGAGATTGATTTGTTGTTAACACATAAAGATCAGTATGACGCGATGGCAGAACGAGCCAAGGGATTTTATAAGGCAGATGCTGGCAGGCTTATTGCCGCAGAAGCAGTTTCCATAGCACTTGAACATGAGCGATAAACCACAAACACCACCACAACCAAAAGGACCTTCAGTATTTTCTATCCTTGGACCATACAAGGGACTGGTTTTCGCATTGGTCTTGCTCACCCTTGCAGCCAATGCAATTACTATCCTTGTTCCAAAATTGATTGCTTCAGCAATTGACGACTTTATTGCAGGAACATTTCAAGTGCCTCATGCAGTGCTCTGGTTTTCTGCTGCTGCGGTCGGTATTTTTATCTTTACCTACATTCAGAGCATCATGCAGACCTATGCGTCAGAACGTGTAGCTCGTGACTTGCGCAACAAGGTCATGGGCAAGGTCTCATTGCAGAGCTTTTCATACGTTCAGGAAGTTAACTCATCTGTATTACTGACCAACTTAACCTCAGACGTTGATTCCATCAAGATGTTCGTTGCGCAAGCAATCGTCTCTATGGTTTCGTCAGTCTTTATTATTATCGGCGTTACAGTGCTATTGCTTCAGATCGATTGGAAGCTAGCGTTGATTGTACTTTCCATCATTCCTATTATCGGTGGAGCATTTGGTTTCGTATTGAAAAAGGTACAGCCATTGTTTATGAAGATTCAGAAAGTTATTGATAGCCTGAACAAGGTTATCAATGAGAGCATTTTAGGTGCAGCATTGATTCGAGTATTGAACTCTCAAAAATACGAATATGATAAGTTCACCGAAGTTAACATGGATGCCAAGAATAACGGTATGCAGATTCTGTCACTCTTTGCCGCACTGATTCCAATCATTGTATTCATTGCCAACCTGGCTGTTGTTGCAGTGCTATTGTTTGGAGGACGAGCTGTTATTGGCGGCACTATGAGTATTGGTGACTTTACTGCATTCAACAGCTATATCGCTATCCTTATTTTCCCAATCATTATGATTGGATTTATGAGTACTGTTATAGCGCGTGCCAGTGCGTCATACCAGCGTATTAACGCCGTACTTGATGGCAACCTCAAAGCTGAAACAGGTACCGTTACAACGCCCCTTACAGGCGCAATTGAGGTGTCTCATGTGACTATGAAGTTTGGAGAAAAGGAAGCATTAAAGGATATCTCATTCACTATCAAGCCTGGTACAAAGAATGCCATTATCGGACCAACTGCTGCTGGCAAGACACAGTTGCTGTACATCATGACCGGGTTGCTTGTACCGACAGAGGGAACTATTGAGTATGACAATTTGCCGCTAGCAGACTACGACCAGCATTCATTGCATGAACAGATTGGATTCGTATTCCAGGACAGTGTTATTTTCAATACATCAGTGAAGGAAAACATTGCCTTCAGTACCAGTGTTACTGATGCATCATTGCAAACAGCGTTGGATACTGCGGAGCTTGATGAGTTGGTGACTTCATTGCCTAAGGGCTTGGAGGAAATGATTTCAGAGCGCGGCAGCAACTTGTCCGGCGGACAGAAGCAGCGCATCATGCTGGCGCGTGCGTTGGCACTTAATCCAAAGATTCTATTCCTTGATGACTTCACGGCTCGCGTTGATACTCGAACCGAACAGAGTATCTTGGGAAATGTGAAAAAGCACTATCCAGATTTAACCTTAGTATCCATCACTCAGAAAATTGCCTCAATCGAGGACTATGACAACATTATTCTGATTATGGAAGGAGAGTTGCTTGCGCAAGGAACGCATGAGCAGCTGATGAAGAGCTCTCCTGAATATGTCCAGATTTATCAGTCTCAGCAAAGTACAGAACATTATGAACTACCAGCTTAGTACATCAAAAGAAAAGACTTCTGTTACTACTGCAATGCGGAAGCTTTTGCCGTACCTGAAGGGCGAGCGAATGCAGCTGATTATTTCATTCATTGCGATTATCGTTAACTCTGGACTGTTGCTCTTGGCACCATTAATGATTGGGCATGCGGTGAATATATACATATTGCCAAAGCAGTATGCAGGATTGCTGGGATACAGCGGTTTGATACTGCTGGTATTTATAGGAGCAGCATTCGCCAACTATGTGCAGTCAAAATCTATGGGTGCTGTTGGACAGCGGTTGCTCTTCACGCTTCGCGGTGCAATCTTCGACAAGCTACAGGCATTG
>JAQBRC010000015.1 GCA_028286705.1 Candidatus Nomurabacteria bacterium | reverse complement strand
AGTCAGGCAACAAGATACGGCCATTGGCATCTACTGCTACTTCAGTTGCCCCACCGAGAAAGTATCGGCTAAAGCTACGAGTATCAGACTGCAGCATTGAACCTTCTGCCAGCTGTTCGGCTTTCTTCTTCCATTCAGCTGCAGTAAATACGAACAATGACTTTTCTAGACCGGGTGCAATAATTACCGTCTTCCCCATTTCCTTACGGAACTTGATAGGAAGAGACAATCTGTTCTTTTCATCAATATTGTGTGTGTATTCGCCGATTAACATTTATTTTTACATTTACCACTTCGTCCCACTTGTTCCCATTATACCCCACTTCGTTACACCGCTGCAAATGAAATGTGGGGATAAACCAATGACGAAAAAACCGCCAGTCATCCTGGCGGTTTTTTCCTATTTAAACTTATTCTACAGACACAATACTATAATCCATATCCCCCTTCGGAGTTGAAACGGTAACAGTGTCTCCCTTCTTCTTTCCGTACAGTGCTGCGCCAATTGGCGACTTGTATGAGATCTTTCCAGACAGCATGTCTGTCTCTTCTGATCCAACAAGAATGAAAGTTCGTGTATTGCTTTCATCTCCTTTCTTAATCACCACCGTTGAACCAACGTCTACAGTACCGTCAGTCTGACGACTAACAACAATAGCGTGCTTCAGCACGTTCTCGATGATACCAATACGCTCTTCAAGCCTGCCCTGTTCTTCACGAGCAATATGGTATTCGGCGTTTTCTGATAGGTCTCCCAGTCTCTTGGCATATTCAATCGCGCCAATAGCCTCCTTACGCTTAACGGTAATGAGTTCCTTCAGTTCCGCCTCAAGCGTCTCCTTGTTCTCCTGTGTCAGATATTCCTTCATGTTGAGCAAATAATACTATCTTTTCCCTATTGGGTCAAAAGTTCAGGGTTTGCGGCATACAGCTCGATAACTGGCTTGATGGCATATTTTGCCCCACTCGACACAATCGGTCCGTTTTCCATCAACACAACAAATGCATACTTTGGCGCATTAAGCGGAAAGTATCCTTCAATCCATGAGTTAACGCGAGTGTTTCCTTTAATCTGCGCTGTACCAGACTTGGCAGCAACAGCAATAGTTGGATTCAACAAGTTAGTTGCTGTTCCATTTGGATCGGTGACCGTCATGCGCATCGCTTCGTCAATCACTCGGTATTGGGGTTCGGTGAAGGGCAGCTTCTGCACCAGCCCCGTTGGCTTGCCATCTACGCTCTTCAAGATAGTTGGGGTAACTAATGTTCCGTGTGACGCAAGTCCTGCAACTGCACGCAGCATTTGAATCGGAGTAACCTGAAAACCATACTGACCAATGGCAGTGTGGTAGGTGTCTCCGACACGCCATGTTGGATCCTTCGGGAAATTCTTTGCCTTCCATGCAATGTCTGGAATAACTCCAGTCAATTCCCCAGAAAAGTTAATTCCCGTCTTCACTCCAATACCGAACAACTTTGAATACTTGTCGATATTGGCAATACCAAGCCCTGGCTGGCTTCCTAGCCCTCCTCCAATCTCATAGAAGTACGCGTCAGACGATACGGCAATTGCCTTGCGCATATCAACGTCGCCATGGTTCGCATTGTCTTTAAAGATTGTGTACTGTCCGGGAAAATAGGGATTAGGAATGCGCACCTCTCCCGTTGTATGAAGGAAGGTATCAGGATTGATAATGCCTTCCTGAAGCGCTCCAATGGCAAGGAAGGGCTTCACAATGGATCCTGGAGCATACAGACCGTCAGTCATACGGTTAAGGAACGGCCGAGCAGGATCAGTTAAGAGACTGCTGATTAACACACTATCTTTTCCGGCAGATAGTGCATTTTCGTCATATTCAGGATAACTGGTCATAGCGACCAGTTCCCCAGTATTGATATTCATAACAGCTCCTGCTCCACCAACGTATCCTGACTGTTCTGCCAATGCCTTAATGCCGTCAAAGAGCGTTGCCTGCACTCGACTATCAATAGACAAGGAAATGTTTTTTCCCTGCACCGGATCTTCAATCAACCCCTGGGATATGGTATTGCCATTCACATCAGTCTCAACCAGCTGCGTACCATTCTGTCCGGCAAGCTCAGTATCAAACTGCTTCTCTACACCGTCCTTTCCCATCGTACGAGTCTGCCAGAACTTTCCCTTGGAGTCCTTGGCTGGGTATGACACGTATCCAAGAAGGCTGGCATATCCATTCTGCGTTATATAGTTTCGAAATGTCGGTACGACATCGTCTCCTATGGTATTCCATGCCAGCTCAACCCCGTTGCGATCATAAATCACTCCCCGATCAGCAAACACTGCAATATGGTTCAAACTATTGTTCTCGCTCTTCTTTTCATAAAATGCAGACTGTCCAATCTGCAAAATACCTAATCTTCCGACGAAGAACAGTGCCGAGACTATCATGACGCCAAATAAGACATTAAAGGACTTCTTGGACAACGGCTGCTCCATGCGTCCTTCAAACTGCTGACGATCAAATGCTGGCAGGTTGTTTACATCCAGCAATATCTCATCAGGCTGCAATTCTGCTATGTATTTCTTTTTAGACCTACGCTTCCAAACCATACGTTGAACGAACTCGAAGTTTTTTTATAACTATGTAATACAGAAGAAGGGCTGCCAATACCAAAAGTGTCATCCAATGACTATGCACATTCCAGACTGATCCTGGCGCATACAGCGCATCACTGATAACTGCAGGAATAACAGCAAAAGAGCGATTTGCATCAATGAGTATAAAAATGGCAAAAAGCACTAGCTGCACCCACAACGGCAACCACAATATAGCCACTATTAAAAGGATTATCCCGATCAGGGTACGTATCATGCCCTGATTTTAGCACATTTTAAGCCTCCGCATTTAAATAAAACGGTTCACAATAGCTCGCAAAATAAGCAAGAAAAGTAGAAAACCAGCAATATAGAAAAGAGCTTGGCTGGCAAATAATGTAGCCCCACTGGTTGCATACGCCAAGACAATATAGTCCACGGGATTGCCCAATACTTTGCTTAAGATGTTCTTGTCATTAATATCGAGCTTTACATCCCCCATCTTTTTTAGTGTGGATGCCTTGAGTTTTACAAACGTATCTTTCTGCCCTACACGCCATGCATCTATCTTTGAAACGAGTGGGCCAAACCACTTAGCCAATTGGGTGCTGCCAGGGAATGACCCAAGGGCAGTTGCCTCTGGCGCAACAGAACCAACGGTTACAGTACCGAGTACACCAACAAGTCCGGGCAATGATTTCTTTGCAGAGGTTACTGCTGTACTTACCTTCGCTGTCACTACAGTATTTTTTACTGGCATCTTCCATGACACAGAGACTGTCTTGGCAGTTGCTTTGGTGATGGTTGTGGAAGTAGTACCAATCGTTCCAGCCGGATCGCTGAATACAACGGTAACGGTGGCATTAGAGGTCTGATTGTTATAGACCAATGCATTAAGCTTAATTGCTTCGCCTGCAGCAGCATTAGCAGGATCAAACCAGACTGAAGACTTAGGTACTTCTGCTACGGCAAAGACTGCCTGAGCTGCAAGACTCATGCTAACCAGTACAATAAAGAGAAACGCTGCAATCTTTTTCATATTATTTGAGAGAAAATGATGCCTTAACAGTTACGGTGATTTGCTTCTGTATCTGAGACGTATCATAGCTGCCATAATCTGATACATCGGTTGAGT
The DNA here is from genome assembly GCA_028286705.1 of Candidatus Nomurabacteria bacterium. Taxonomy (GTDB): domain Bacteria; phylum Patescibacteriota; class Minisyncoccia; order Phycocordibacterales; family UBA9973; genus UBA4124. The sequence goes on along the minus strand of JAQBRC010000015.1, from coordinate 1,581 downwards.
TAAGCGACTGCACCTGCACCACACCGCTACTTGCACTCTTCAATGACCCAACTCCACGTCCTGAGTTCTTAGCCAATTCACCAGCACGAGCCTTTGCATCTTCAATAGCCTGAGACAATAGTTGAATGCGAGAGTCAGCGAGTTTTGAATAATAGTATTCGAGAGAAAGCGTTGAGAAGATAGTTCCCTTGTTAATAAGGTCAGCCACATGGTTAGATGCATCAGTTAGTTTCGCTACATCATTAGACTGCACGGTGAAGGTTTGAGTAAGACGATACTGCTTTTCTGCAGCTTCGTCCTGCTGATAGACCTCGTTCATAGAAACAGGGGTTGCTGTCAATTCTTCTGCAGTGATTCCCTGTGCCTTGAAGAATGCATTTGCCGCACCAAGATCGGTTGCAATCTGAGCATAGCCGGCCTTCAATTCGCTTTCACGGGCAGTGCGACTAATCTGTGTTGTCCACTTTGCCTGGTCAGAAGCGACTTCCATCTTTGCAGACCCGGTAACAGAGACAGTGTCATTCAATGCACGGATTTGGAAGATAGTAACAGCACCAAGAACAACAGCAATCAAAAAACTTCCTCCTAATATAAAGCCAAGCGTAACGAGTGGGTGTTGTTTTTCCATAGCTGAAGTATAGAACTATTATTTTCGTATTGCACCTTCCTTTATCAACAGCGCACGCTTCGCGTCTGATCCCCCACGGTTATAGTCTCCGATTTTTCCGTCACTACGAATTACTCTATGACATGGTACAGTCTTGTCATAGTTACCTTTCATGTATGCACCGACAGCGCGAGCTGCCTTGGCATTCCCTGCCTTCTTCGCAACAGTACCGTAGGTCATAGTATTGCCCTTGGGAATCTCTCGAACGATTTGCAGTACCTTTTCCTTGAATGTCATATACAAGAAGTATAGCAAAGAAAAAGCCTACCCGTATGGGTAGGCTTTGGTTAGGCGCACAGTGCCAATAAAGTCTTAAGGTTTGTACCATGGGTTAATTTCTGTAACCGGGTAATTGACTTATCTTTGATCTGGCGGACTCGCGCGTTTGTGAGGTTAAACCGTATGCTTATTTCCTCTACGGAAACTGGCTGAGAAATACCGATGCCAAAAAAAAGTATAAGTATCGTGCGTTCACGTTCAGGCAGCTTTGATAACACTCTCTTGATCTCAGTGGATAGAGATTCGTTATTTAATACAACATCTGTATCTGGAGTATCAATAGCAATGAGATCGTACCAATTTCCCAACTCATCCTTAACAAATGGTGCATCCAACGACGTATATCGTCGAGCATAGCTTAGGGTTTGAGTTATCTTCTCCAAGCTCATTTCCATAGTGTCAGCAAGCTCTTCGGGCGTAGGTTCACGCTCAAAATACTGTTCTAGTTTTGAAGAGGCTTTGGTGATCTTGCTTATTGCACTAACTCGATTGAGGGGTAAGCGTACTACTCGCGACTGTTCTGCAATTGCCTGAAGAATAGCTTGCCTAATCCACCATATGGCATAGCTAATAAATTTAAACCCTTTTGTATGATCAAACCTACCTGCCGCTTTCACTAAACCAAGGTTTCCTTC
>JAQBRC010000002.1 GCA_028286705.1 Candidatus Nomurabacteria bacterium | reverse complement strand
GCGGCTTTTTTATACCCCCGGCATGACTGACTTAAACACCCATAATCGCGAGATAGTAAAGTTCCAGATAAATGTAAATATAATTGATAGGCCCAGAGCAATCAGGTCATAGAAATGGAATATATTTACAAACAATCTCATTGAAACCAATCCTATAACTAAGCTCATACCAATAGTCACATAAAATTTAAATACTTCAATTGAGCTAACTGCATCCCGCTTCTGGAATGTCCATAATCGATTAAGTGCAAAACTGCAAATCGATCCAGACAGGAATGAAAGAATTCTGGTAATGAAAATATGATGGTTGAAATATCCTGTATATCGAGTTAGCACGTAATAGACAGCAACATCAACTCCCGTATTTAATACTCCTACGAATATAAATCGCAGTGCTTGAATGATAAACGTTCTATGATTTTTAATACCTAACTTTATATTCATACAAGTTTAGGTTTGAGGAAAAGTTCTTCACCAGAAGCTGCTGATAATTGTTGTCAAAATAGCTGTGGATGATATCTTCATATCCTTGGTCATAGCTCAGTATTACCCAGACATTTCTGCTGTTTTTGGTAAGTTTTTTAACCTGTTCAGGCAATGTTGCCGCATCGAAAGGAGGTATTGCTCCGTAGCTTGATCTATCCCATACAGGCAGCGTATAGATCGCTACAGGGCCGTTATAGTAGTAATCAATCGGATATACGGTAAATGGTGCCGAGACCAATACAACGTCTTGCGGGCTGGCAGTAGCCTCTAAATAGTCTGTCACCTGCTTGTAATTTTCCTTTACAGGAGTCTGTGAACTGACAATTTCTGCGGTTAATGTTCCCAACATCACCGCTATCAGCACCCCCATAAAGATACGCTTGATGTTTTGAGGGTACGATACTGCTAGTGCTGAAAGGAGCATATAGAGTGGTGGTAGAGTAAGAATGAGGTAACGACTAAGGTATAAGGGGCGTACAAAGCTACTCACCACAAATGCACATACGTTTGGCGCAATAAAACAGATAATAATAAATGCCGTATCAACGGTGAGCTTTCTTTTAGTGCGCAATGCTAGGAATCCTAACAGAACCGTAACAGGCCAAAGCGATACGAGAATGGTATTCACATAATCAATTTGAAAGCCAAACAGAAACTGAGAGAACGTATTGAATATGTTCACTGAGTTTGGCGCTTGAAGCAACGGAGAGCTATTGCTAATAGTTCCCAAATGCATTACATACCATATCCATGGCAAGAAACTTATGATCATAATACTGGCAATAACAAGAAATCGCTTGAGCGCATATGATGGGAATAATGACCGATGGCTCAGGAAAAGTACCACCTCGCTCGTTAGCGCAAAAAAGAAGAAGTAATGGCTATAGATACCAAGCAGTGCAGTCACCCCATACCACACCCACGCACTTCCCTGCTGCTCAGGAGTATCTCGCTCCTTATAAATACGGATGAAATAATAAAGGTTCAGTATAACCATCAAGGTGAATAGACTGTACATGCGAATCTCGTTGCCATACCAATTCATAAATGGCGAAATAGAAAATAGCAGTATGGCAAATATTGCAGCCTCTTCCCCATATAGGAGCTTTGTCAGACGAAACAGTGCAGGAATGGAAAGGATGAAAAATACCAATGAAAGCAGTCGCGCCACAGGCACCCTACTGCCAAAGAATACCTGCCAATAGTGCAGGATAGTGTGATACAGCGGTACGTGAACGTCTTGTCCAATGATGTTGTACATCTTGGCTAGAGAATGGCTAGTCTGCCAGAGACTTTGCGCCTCGTCCAAGCGCAAGCTTTGCTTGAGGAAAAAAGCCACTGAAAGCAATGTCACAAGAACCATGCACCCGACAATTGCGATAGTTGCCTTGTTTCGAGCAAAGAAAGTTTGTGTATTGTCTGTATCCATATTATATCTGCTTCAGCATTTTCTTAGGACTGGTAATAATGGTTGCTGCAACCTTTCTTCCTTTTGAAACGGTATCCTTAACTTTGTTATTAGGCATGGCTGCAAAGATAAACTCACTAAATATTGCGGCGTTTAATACCGCCCATGCGGTATTGGCTACAACAGAAGCGGTCAATCCTTCTCTATACAGTGCATACGCTATCCCTATTGCAACCAATATGATATACGCAATATGCGGACGGACTAGATTAAGGAAATCACCGCTGATTTTCTTTTTTGAGGTAATTTCAAATGTTGCTTTGCGGCCGCTTAATGCTGACAGCAATGCACTCATATGAATGCTGAAGGAGCTAACAGAAAACGCTAGAGATTGGTATGTAAAGGAGAAATTGCTAGCGGTTTGTAGGGTGTAGAGTGTAATAAAAATATACGGAAGGAATACAACTGCTAGCAGCATGGTTGAGATAACAAATGGTACTGCTCCGGTAAAGAAAAAGATCAGCGGAATGATGGCGTTCATGATGACGAATATGCCAGAGAAAAAGAAACTCACTGATGCGGTGTACTGGATGCGCTGCGGCATAGTCAGTCCTTTTGCAAAGATTACATTGTACTTAAACGCAACATCCAGCGCTCCTCGAGCCCAGCGCAGCTGCTGCTTGTAGTATGAGAGAAAGTCTTCCGGTGCCAGACCTTCGGCCAATACTTCGGCTACGTAGACTGATGTAAGGCCCCGCTGGTGCATGAACATGCCCGTAGCAAAGTCCTCGGCAATGCTTTCTTCGCACATCCCCCCTACCAGTTCTAGTGATGTTCTGCGAATCACCATATTGGTACCGCACATGGTTGCTGAGTTGAGGCGATTCTTGCCTTCGCAGATTGGGCCGAAGAACAGTTGCTGCTGTTCCCATGAGCCTTTGGTAATAAGGTTGGTATTAAAGTTCTTGTAGTATTGAGGAGACTGCACGAAGCCAACGTTCTCGTCACTAAAATGAGGCATAGTCTTTTTTAGGAAGTCTGGATGCGGAACATGGTCCGCATCAAAGATAGCAATGAAGGCATTCCTTGTTTCCTTGACCGCATTGTTGATATTTCCCGCCTTTGCTCCCCCACCGACACGGCGAGTAATGGCAGTTGCTCCATATCGATTAGCTAACCCCTCAACTTCCTGCCAGTTATCTTTTTGCGCGACAAATCCGTCATTTAATACAAAGATATCAAATGCAGGATAGTCCATTGCCTTAATACCCTTCAGGGTCTCCTCGATAATGCTGATCGGCTCCCCCGCTACCGTAATATATACGTCTACTGCTGGATAATAATTAGGATTTGGCGCTGCAGTTTTCTTTCGTTCCCATACGGTATAGAGAAAGGTAAATAACTGCCACATATGGAACAGTTCTCCCAATACAAGAAAGCCAAACAATGCGACATTTCCAATGGGAAAGAAGAAGACCAAAACGCAGAAGTAGATAACAGCGAATATCGCGTTGATGGCAATCAATATTTTTGATACTGATGCCCCGAGGAAGTCATTAATACTGTGGGGTCGTCTGGTCATAGGGTTATAGCTTAGCCGGCTTAATAGTTGCTCCCAGGTTAGGAAGGTTGTCGTTGTACAGCGCAATGCCAAACCATGCCCAGTTGTCGTCATAATAACCTAACGGCTTTTTCCATGCGTTAGTGTCTGGATTAAAGAGTATCTGCAGCTTCTGCTGGTATACCTCTTTTGCATCAGCCTCGTCGCTTGTCATAAAGTATCCGATAAGTCCTCCGTACATAGCAGGGGTTTCGTTCATCTGGTCTGTTGTGCCGTCGTGCGAGTATGTTGTACTCACTGCCTTGCTTGCTTGCCACTGATCCCTAAAGAAACTCATTGAGTCTAAGAAGGTCTTTGCTCGTGGTTCCTGATACCACTTCCAGTCAAGTGCTATGCGCCATGGAGTACGCAGCGCGTCATAGCTGTAGTTTGTCGTTAGAGATCCATTGCCAACTGCGCTTATTTCCGCATTCTGACGATTAATCTGAATCCAGTCCGGAACAATGTTTGCACTCTGCCCCTTATCAAGCTTCATTGATGCGCTGCGTGCAAGAATGTCATAAGAGCTATCCACTACTCCCTGCCAGTTATGAGCTGGATCAACAAGCGCGAATAGTCGATATGAGTATGGAGAGAAATACGAAGGGTTAACGATAATGCGAGACTGAGACTGACGTTCTACGTCATCGGCAGCCAATATCGGCTTGCCTTGAATGGTTACCACCTCATTCTTCCACATGTCCCTAATAATTGCCTTTGCTTCATCAAGATAGTACTGGTTGTTCCATTTCTCATGAGCAAAGAGCAGTGCTAGCGCTATATCGCTATCAGCGTCTGAAGCGCTGTTCTGTCCTCCCTGATCAGTTAACACGCCATAGCTCTTGTTGCTTCTCTGTCCGAACTTCCAGCTAAACAAATGGTCGTTCTGATGCTTGAGCGCATCATTGGCCCATTTGTAGCTACTGTCAAAAGTTGCCTGGTCATCCATCCAAACAGCACGAAGCAACGTATAGCTCTGTCCTTCTGAGGTGGTGATATTGTTTTGAGACTTGTCGAGCGTTCTTCCTGTACCGTTTTCAAGATTGTCGATCTTGTAGTTTTGCCACAGTGTAGAAAGCAATTCTTTCTGAGAAAATACCAAGGGTACTTGCGACTTTGCACTGTTAGTGAATCTAACTGCTGCGAATAATATTCCCGCACTAGCGATTAATCCGAGCCCTATTTTCTGTATCATTGTCATGTCTTGGAATAGGGTTTTCATAAATTTAATATATACTATCCGATAAATTTTTGGAAGTAACCAGTTGCGAGTGCAAGCGTCTTGGGCTTAAGGAATAACAGTGTTGCTCCTACGAGAGTCATCGCCAATGATGTCACATCGAGTGCTTTGGTAGTGGTAGGAGTAAGTCCTCCCGGCGTGTAATGGTTGGCTGAGGGAATAATTTTATCTACGCCAGGAACGCGAGACAAAAGACCAGCACTTGTTTGCTTGATTGGAGCTGCTTTTACCGCTACCACTGGCTTGTCCGTTTTCTGAGTATCTTCCTGACGCAACGGTTGTGAACTTCTAGTATCATTATTTTTTTTCGATTCATTTTCTGCTGCAAGTTCAGTGTAAATACTAGCACTCACTCTTGGCTGTTTCTTTGAATTTGAAAAGTCTTGAGCATTGCGGGGTGTCTTCGCACTTTCTGTTGATTTGTCCTTGCTATCAGTGCTTGCTGAAGGCTTTACATCAGTAGCCGCTCCGTCCTGTGTACCGGAATTAGAAGTCGTACTATTGCTGCTAGTAGCAGAAGGTTGACTGCTCTTAGAATTTGTTTCCGAATTGTCATGTGCTGGTTGCGCGGCTGCACTTACGGGAGTTATTACCTGGGAAACTACTCCTGACAGCAGATGTTCTGCCAAGAGAGGTTTTACAAGAAATAACAGTATGAATAAGGATACTAATGGGATTATCAGTTTTACATTTTTATATTTCATCATAAAGGATAAATTATTCCTGATACTATATAGAGACGAATGAACATGAGACTGGTTACAAATCTTCCATTTATATTCAGCCTACTATACTATATACGTTATGAGCACTAAAAGTATTTCCCTCTCAATATTTTTTCCCGCGTACAACGAAGAGGCCAATATTCGTGGCAGCGTTGAGAAAGCAGAAGCGGTGGTTAAGAAAATCACTGACACTTATGAAATAATTATCGTCAATGATGGCAGCAAGGACAAGACTGGAGAGATTGCTGACGAAATGGCTCGAAGCAATACCTATTAAAGGTTGTGCATCATAATCCAAACAAGGGGTATGGTGCTGCATTGTGGAGCGGCATCAAGGCAGCTCAGTATGACTATGTATTTTTTAGTGATGCTGACTTACAGTTTGACCTTGATGAATTGGCAATACTAACGCACTTTGTGCCTGAGTATAAGGTAGTGCTGGGATACCGCGCCCCTCGTCGGGACAATGCGTTGCGCATTATGAATGCAACGCTTTGGAATTTTCTTAACAGGCTCATCTTTGGACTGAAGGTTAAGGACATTGACTGCGCCTTTAAGCTTATGGATCGTCAGCTCGTACAATCGCTGCCGATGAAAACGCGAGGAGCAATGATGAGTGCCGAAATGCTTATTCGTTTGCAGTACAAGAAAGTCGTATTTAAGGAAATTCCCGTGAGTCACTTCCCCCGTGTTGAAGGAGTCGCTACCGGTGCCAACCCCCAAGTCATTGTTCGCGCATTTAAAGAATTATTCGCGTTGTATAAGAGTCGCTTGGGCACTATTCCTCGCTTGCAGCTGATACAGTTTGCAGTTGTTGGAATTATTAATACCATTATCGATATAAGTATTTATATCAACCTACTTTCTGGTACCGCTTTCTTCCCCCACCATTTACTAATGGCAAAAGCACTTTCATTTCTCTGTGGTACAGTCTCCAGCTTTTTCCTAAACAGGTATTGGACGTTCAGAAAACGAGCAGTATTTACTGCGAATGAAATTGTCCGCTTTTATCTTACCGTTGCGGGCGGCTTGATAATTAACGTGCTTTCCCTATCCTTTTTCCTGAGTGCATTAAGCATGTCACCAATCATTGCGGCGGCATGCGCGACGGTAGTGACCTTTGCCTGGAACTTCCTGCTCTTTAAGTTGTGGGTATATGGCAATCAGTAAAAAGGTTAGGGTTTTGTATTAAACAAAGGCCGCCCCTGTGATGGGGCGGCCTTTTTATTACTATTACAGCGTATGCGCTCGTTGTATGTCGAGCTTCTTCTGATCGTATTCGTCCTTATCAATCTCCCCTTTCGCATATCGTTCGTTAAGAATTTCCAATGGAGATTTTGCAGGTGTTCCTGGATGGATGACTGTAGTGGCGGCTGGTGCTGGCGGTACTGCAGGAGTTGGCGCAGGAGGAGTGCTTGGCTTGCGAGAATGGCTCGCCAAAGCGCTGATAACTTCGATTATCGTAATAATAATGATGATTATGATAAAGATGTATAGCAGTGTTCCCGCTATACCATAGTTGTTGTATCCGTATCCCCAATATGTAAGCATAGTGTTATTATATCATAATTAGATAGTATCTCCTTTTGCAGTCGGAATAACTTCGAATGTGATGCGGTAATCAGAAAGTTTGATTGCATTGGGTGCGATAGTTGGAACCGGAGTGACATCCACAATTGCAATGCTGTATCCTTCAAATGCAAACGGTCTAGTGTTGGAGTTAAATTCGTGGTCTGTACTAACGGTACCATTTGATACTGTAGCTTTGACACTTACTGACCCTGCTTGAATACAGGTTACCTTTGTCGGACAGCGACTGTCTTGAACCAGTGAATTAACTTTGATGATAACACCATTAACTTCGGCACTGGCACCAATAGCAATAGTCTTGCGTTCTGGACCTCGTGCTCTGGTATCAGTCGACGGGGTCGGTTCTGGAGTTGTTGTGCTTATGTCAGTAGTACTTGGAGTTATAACTGGCGCTTCAGCCTCATGACGTGACGCAGCAATGCCGCCTAAGACGATAAGAACGATTATGAGAATGATGAGCAATGTCTTTTTCATAGAGAATAAATAAATTACCTGCTAATGCTTTATTATACTATAAAACTGGCTAGTCTGGTTCTGCATCTTCGCATGCTGGAAAATTCTTGCAGACTAATTTGTTTTCAAACTTAAGTGTTTTCCCGTCCATTTTTTTAAGATCAGGGAAATTGCTAGGATGCAGTTTTTCACCGCAGTTTGGACAAGTATCATTCATATCCATATAGTCTATGCTTGTCGACATTAACAAAAGATAAACTCCTACCGTTTGAATCTGATGGTAAAGGAGGTTCCCTTTCCTAGGGCACTGGCTACAGAAATTGTTCCGGAATGCATTTCAACAATCTTGCGAACGATTGCCAGCCCCAGTCCAACACCCTGTGCCTTTTCAGAAGCTCTAGATGCGCGATAGAAGCGCGTAAATATGTCGGATTGGTCTTTCTTTGAAATACCAATGCCATTGTCCTCTATTGTTAATTCAATAAAGGACGGTGTTTCCTTTAGGACAATATGTAATGTGCTATCCACATCCTCTCTGCGATACTTTACCGCATTCTGCGCAATGTTAGTCAGCGCTTCTCCCAATAGGCGTTTGTTGCCAAGCATAATAATCCCCTTCTGGATTTCCGCAGTAACCTGCAATCGCTGCTCAATTCCCATAACTTCAAAATATTCTGCTTGCTCCTCGATAAGTGTAGACAGGTTTATTTCTGAGAACGTGATGTCGTAAATTGATCCATCCAGACGAGCAAGATGCAGCAGTTGTCTAATAAATTCTGATACTCGCATCAGAGACCTTTTAACAGTGATCATTTTGCTTACATCACTCGAATACTCAGTCATTAGCTCAAGTTCATTTCGGATAACAGCCAAGGGCGTTTGCAGGTTATGCGAGATATCTATCATGGTTTGCTTCTGTTCTTGCTGAATCTTCTTGATCTCGCTCGTGCGTTCCTCAACAAGCTGTTCAAGCTGGGCATTGTATTCCTGAATTTGCTTATAGAGTCTCCCCTTCTCCAGGGCAACCGCAGCATGATGGAGAAATGTCTCAAGCAACTGTATGTCTTCATAGGTATAGGGGTCGCCAGAGCGCTTCTTGCCGAGTTCAATTCTTCCGATTGCATTGTCTTCAAAAATAATTGGCAGCGTCAACACTGTATCCCCGCTAGAATCAGACCTACTATCAGACAGACTATTGAGAAAGAACTCAACATGCTTTGTCTTGAAAATTTCCTCCAACGCTGCTGTTGATGTGCTGACGACATCGGCATCGCTCATGCTGGTATTGAGCATGCGAGACAGTTTTTCCAATGCGTCTGAATAGACGTACTTGTTTTTGAAAAAAATCGAATCGGTAATACGCTCAAGATAGATACGCAAGGGTTGCATGAATAAGATACCAAGGACCATAGTAATACCAGCGCTAATAATAGTAGTCACGTTTGTCGCCTTGTGCACAAGATATCCAAGAAACTGTATTCCTGAGATGTAGGTAACAATAGTTATTACCAGTAGCACAATGTAAATCAAACCTCGTTGTATCACCAGTCTAATATCAAGTAGATTGTGTCGAAAGATGCTATATGCCGTTGTTCCAACGAAAAACAAAGAAACAATTGGGCCTACCAAATTGAGGTCATAAAAAGAAAAGTTAGGCAAGATTACGTCGCATACCAAACTTACTACTACAAACACGCCGATACCTATTAAGAAATACCATAGTTTGCTGCGAAGCGGTTCGATTGAATGCATATATTTCTTAATAAGAAAATACAACCCCCCGAGCATGTAGAATACAAGAGCTGCAGCATAGAATATAAAACCAGGCTGGTTGTGTGGTATCGGGTGCCCCCCTGCAGCAATTGTCGCATCAGAAATAAATAGTTTGAATGGTACCAGAATGGCAATCAGTATCATTGGGGTAAAAAACCACAGGTCTTTTTTCAGCAGTTTGTTTTCCGGATAGGTCTTTCCAAAGAAGAATATGCCAATTGCCAGCATTGCTCCCCCTTCTAGAATAACCGTTATGAACAAGGAGTCATGGAAAAAGAAAAGTAGGGCCAATCCAAGATTCCAGCAAGCAATTCCGCCACTAAATAATGAGAAGAATCTGTTAACCACTCGATTCCGATTGCTCAATAGAACATAGGAACTGATAATGACATTTAATACGCCACATATGGTGATAACGATATATTGAAAAGTAGCAAAATTCATATAGTATGTATTAAATTATAGACTGTAATAGAATAATAACCCAGGTAGAAAACCCCGGGTTATATTTTTTAAATTGGGAATACATCATTGAAGGTCATGCGCCATTTGAGTCAGCTCCATTTGATATAATCGAGGCTGCGGAATAGTTTCGTAGTAATTTCTTACACTGCTATTAATAGCATCTAGATTTATAGTAGCGTTGGTAATCTCATAGAGTTTTACGCCAAGCTGCCCTAGCCTCTTGGCGACGGTGGGCTTTAATTCGCACCATCCGAATAATTTTTCTTTTGATAGTGCATATACTGTTGCGGCATGAAGAATCTTATTTGAAACGGAAGGATCGGTGACGGCCCATCGAGTGTAGAGGGCCGATGTTATTCGAGACGCTGGTAACGGAAGCGATAACCAGTCGAATACGAAGGTATTTTCACAGGAAATGGGGCAGTCCTGTGAATCACAAAATTCTAATCCTACGGTTGCGATGACTGTTCCTTCCAAGAAAGCGGCAAATATAATTTCTGGCAAGAAGGTAGGATTCACTTTCATGCGTCGTTCATACTGACTGATTATAAAATTAGTCACGATTGAACGTTCTGGTGATGATGACGAGACGAGTTGAATTATTAGATTTTTCATACAACGTTTTTTTAAATTACCACCATTTTCCTACCTGAGTTTCATAAATCTGTAGCCATGAATCGTTTCGTACATATCCTGGCATTACAGGAGGTATGGGAACAATTCTTCTGATCGGAGACTTTCTTCTTAGGAGCTCTAATACTATATGGTTTGCTAGAAAGCCAGCCGCAAATAGAGGGTTAGTACCGATGATTGATGCGCGTACTTCTTCTCTCAGTCGTCTCTTTATCTCCTCCACGGTGCTGTATTGCTCAGGGTCGCAATACTCTGGAATTATTGGTGCGGCTAAGCGCAGCATGAGAGTCATGGTACGCTCAATCTCCTCTCTTGAGGAAGTGCCGGTTGAAATCCTTTTTTGCACGGACATCGCTTCGCTATAGTCCATTTCAAGTACTTCTTCCATATGCATAGAACCGGCATTAAATTTTGTGAGAACGGTACCAAAGCCGATGCTTGAGCAAGTGAAGGAGGTGGCGTCAGTCTGCCTCATTTTTTGATGAAGAAATGTTCTTGACCCGGTGGCCCAAAATTCAACTTCGTCGCAAACGATGTCACAGTCTTGTACAAAATGTTCGGCACTCGCTTCAGTAATACCGCTGGCGTAAATACCAAGTCGGAAATCCTCCGTGATGTTACGGCACTGTCTCCCTGTCTCAAGAGCTTTAGACTTGTTTAAGGTGTAGAGGTTTGCTCCGGATTGACGGTTAAGGTTAGAGACATCAAATTCTTCAGTATCGGCAATCTTAATGTGTCCGACACCGACTCTCGTTAATGCTTGGGCTACGTGTCCTCCCATGCCGCCAGTTCCCGCTACTCCAACAACTGATTGGTATAGCAGTTTCTGCTCCTCTTTTGCGATTAATG
>JAQBRC010000001.1 GCA_028286705.1 Candidatus Nomurabacteria bacterium | reverse complement strand
GATTAATGCGATATTTCGATCGGTACGTTCATCAAAAAAGGCTTGATCAAAATTTTTAAGTCGAAGATCATAAAAGACATTGTCTTTTCGGTGTCTCGGTACCGTTTTGCAAGTAACTGTTTTCATGTTTTGGGGGTTTTAAATTGTAAAAAGAAATTAATTAAGTTGGTTTCTTTTATTATATTTAAAAAATATTAACGGAATCCTAAACAGGAAATCAATTTTATCTACAATGAAAAACGATATCCGCGTTTTGGCACAGTATGGATGAATGTCCGTCCATCGTTCTCTAACTTCTTGCGCAATAGTCTGACATGCGTATCAACAGTGTTGGTGAACGGATCGGCATTCATGTCCCATACGTGGGACAGAATCATCTCTCGCGACAATACAATGTCCTCATGCTGCATGAAGTATTCAAGCAGGGCAAATTCCTTGTTGCGAAATGGGATAACTTCCCCAGCAAGTGTAACAGTGTATTTTCTGGAATCGAGCGTTAGATCTCCGAGAGTCAGTATGTCACTGCGCGTTACGCTACCCCTACGGGTTAATGCATGAAGACGTACCGTCAGCTCTCTGAGGGAGAAGGGCTTGGTCATATAGTCATCACAGATTGAAAGCATGTCCACCTTGATATCCATGTCACGCTCGACACTGAGTACCAATATCGGTATGGAGGGCTTATAGGTACGAATCATGCCGGAAATCTCTGTACCCGTCATGTCTCCAAGATGAAAGTCTAGGATAATCGCATCATATGAATTGTTTCGTGCAAGTGAAATGCCCTCTGCTCCTGTCTTGGCAATTTCTACGATGCACATTTCTGCCGTAAGTCCCTTTTTAATAAAGGTGGCAATGTCGGCTTCATCTTCAATTACGAGAATTTTCATTACAATATAATATGTTATGTACGTTGATAATTATAGCAGGTCTGTTAAGTAAAAAAACTGCCTATGCAGTTTTTTTACGCGCACTTCTACGCTTCCGCATAGCATAATTCCTATGGTCAATGTAGTCATGCACTAAGCCTTTCAGTATCGGACCTTCTTGGCACTGTTCATGCCAATCCCGGAATACTATTTTTTGGGTAGCTTCAAAACCCAACTCGTCCAACAACTGAATTTTTTCTTGCTCATTATGATCACACAGAACGAAAAAAAGAATGCTTTTGCTAGCGCTAAAGGAGTCTGCAAATAATTGTATTATTTCTAAGGCTCTAGATTCTTTTTTCCCTGCAAAGATAAATATCTTTTCCAGAGTAGATGCGTGTTTCATTAGTCGTGCAAAATTTTTGTCATTTGCCGTGACGGAATGTGAGTCCTTTTCAGGAAAGGTCTTGGGCAAAAAAAGTACTTTTGTGCCCTTGATTTTTCGTACTCCTACAGAGTATGGAAAAATCTGGTTGTACGATACTACAGCTATTTTCATAATATGGGGTTTTAAGAACAGTTTATTTCTGTCCCCAGCATAGCTTTTTGGGTTTAAAAATTTCCTAAAGTCGTTGCAAGGAAAATATCCCTTATGTTAATGGGTATTTTAGCCAATGTACCTACGGAAGCTGTATGTATGGCTGAATGCTACCAAGCGGTATTGGAAATGCAACGGCACCCAATGCACCAGGTCCAATTTCATACTTGTCGAAATAGACGGTCATATTCTTGTCATCGAATGAGAAATCGCTGAATGAATCGATAGTGAGATCTTTTATTTCATCTGGAAATACTGAAGGAGTTGCGCCGTCAGGGCTGTATGTAAGCAATCGCTTCTTGATGAACGCAACAAATGAATCTTTTGCATCAGGCTTTACGATATCGTGAATACTCAACAATGTTCCGCTGCGAGTTGCAGTGAAGACCTTGTAGCTGCTATTGCCATTGGCACCTCCCGTATACAGATATGAGTCAGTCACAATAGATTGTGTTGCCGCACTCTCTATCATCTTGGCATTGATGTCGATAGTGAAGTGTGAAGAAGGTGCATCATTGCCATACTGCTTGCGCAGTCCAGGTACTTCTTTGTCTGCTTCTGCCGCAAAGTCATCGATAGAATTTTTAATGTACGTGCGTGCTGCATCTGCAAGTACGCCCTTTCCTCCAATAACAGGCTTGGTGCCAGTATAGTTAGGCTCGCTAATGGTTGCTTCCATAATGGTCACTGACTCTGATTGAGTTGAAACTGCAGGTGCCTGGGGTACTTCAGACACTGGAATTTCGATGTTTTTAGTCTTGTAATGGACATAGCTAAGCACTGCGATACCCATCACTACTACAACTACAAGTATCGTAATAACGGTCTGTTTCTTCATGGTGTAATTTTAGCATTCTTCCCTCTCTGGGGCGACTTGCATTGTTATTAGACAGGAGTATAGTTGAAGAAATAGCAACATTGTTGTGAGTGTGGCTTATATAGTTTTAAGATTATTAGACAGCAACCGCGTAGAATCGGTTGCTGTTTTTTATTTCCCCGTGTGGTATACGCTATTTCGCTGCATTCATCTGTATTATCTAATGCAAAAAGCCCCCGGTACTGCGGGGGCTTTTTTAGTGCCATTGTTATTCGATTACTTCTACCACCTCGCCGTATGCCCGGCGAGTCTTGGGAAGCGTTGCATATGCATCATCTCCTCGATATCCGATTGCTAGCATTGTTGCCGCAGCAAGATTCTTTGCTCCAAGGCCAAGAATCTCGTTAACCTGTGCAGAATCAAATCCTTCCATTGGACCCGTGTCGATTCCCATCAATGCTGCTGTCTCAACCATCATTCCCAATGGAATGTATGCCTGAGCCTTCATGTCTGCGTGTGCCGCAGCACCTGTGGCCATTTGCATAAGGCCATCAAGCTCTTGGGCGGTTTTGTTCTGAGCGGCACCCATACGAGCAATGAGCTCCGCAGGAAGTGCTGCACCATCGGTACGGTATGCAATTACTACTAGGTGTGACGCATCAGTTATCTTAGTCTGGTCATATCCGACAGCGCGAAGCTTCGCTCGCACTTCCGGATTCTTCACCACGATAAATTTCCAAGGCTCCAAGCCTATTGTGCTTGGTGCCAATCGTCCGCTTTCCAAGATTGCATGAAGATCTGTATCGCTTACTTTCCTTTCTGTATCAAATGTCTTTACTGCATAGCGCCAGTTCAGTGCCTTTGTTATTTCCTCTGCTTTCATATACTATATTTATTATATTGGCTTATAAAGGTACTTAATAAATTATAGTACTATAGAAAGTATAGCACCATATGAATACTCGTCAACATACAACTAATGAAGCTCCCTGCACCGAAGTCATGAAAGTGATTGGTGATTATTGGACTATGAATATAGTCCAAGCAATTGGCTCCCAAAGTCGCCGGTTTTGCGAGATTGAGCGTATTCTTGGAGACAGCAATCCTGTTACCCTCACTTCCCGTCTCAAAAAGCTTGAGTCTTTTGGGCTTATTACCCGTACCAAGGACCCCAAGGACAAGATCTGTGTTTACTACACTCTTACTGCCCGAGGCAAAGAGCTAGTCCCTATTGCTAAAAAGATTGAGAAGTTTGCTGAAAGCTTTTCAGTCAGTAAATAAAAAAATCGCATCACTGCGATTTTGAGAAAGAATACCTCTCTTTGATAGAGTGTCCCATGGCAAGCTTTTGAGACACTAGATTTCTTGACGGTTTCAACGTGTGGTATTGAGCAATTGTGTATTCGTCAGAGGAGATTTTCAATCCTTTTTTCATTCTCCTGTGAAGAACAAGAAAACGTTTCCTAGATAATCCTCCAAAGGAATGCGTTGCCCATGGGTGAAAAGTATCCCATCCGTGAGCAAAATCTATGCGTTTTATGGGAAATAACCTTTTCAATAAGTAGTAAATAATTTTTAATACTGTGTGCCACGCTTGGTCTAATGTTTTTCTCATTGAGATTTAATTAAGTAAGAGGTGAATTTTTACCCACTGTACCCAGACTTATGGGTAGTGTCAAATGCTTCGCGCGATGTGTTGAAAATGCTCACTTTTGTGTTATAATCACGAACATGAAAAGTATCAAACAATGGTGGTCTACAGCGAGCACGAAAAAGAAAATTATTACAGGAGTTGGTCTACTGGTCGTTATTAGCATTATCTTTCTATTAACCAAGGGAGGTTCTTCTGAAGAAGTATCAGCAACCGCCCAGCAGGGTGACGTTGTCAGTTCTGTTGTCTTGTCTGGTATGACTTCTTCAGCCAGTGCTGTGAGTCTTGGCTTCGCCGATCAGGGGCGCGTTGGTGCCGTATACGTAAAGGAAGGCGACAAAGTTCGTGCCGGTCAGGTACTTGCAAGTATCGATAGCGCTGACCTTAGTGCCAGTCTCAAGAGCGCTCAGGCTGCATTGGTTATCGCTAACGCTAACAATATCAATACTTCTACTAACCTCGCTACTATCACTGCCCAGCAGGATACTCTTGTTAATAATGCTCACAAGGCATTGCTTTCAAATCATTTGCAGGCTGTACCTAAGAACTTAACAGTTAAGGCTCCTGCCCCAACTGTTACCGGTACCTATGATGGCGAAGAAGGACAATACTTTGTGCATGTATACGCATCTGGTTCTTCCTCGGGTGCTTCATTTACTGTCTCTGGCCTAGAAAATAACGGTACTCAGGAAGCTGCAACAACAACCGCTGTTCCTCTAGGATCGCGCGGCCTTTATATTCAATTTGACCCAACGGGAACGTACGGCGGTTCTGACTGGATTGTTTCAATCCCTAATCCCCAATCAGCTACGTATACTGCTGATCGTAACGCATACAATGCTGCCATTGCTGCTCGTACTCAGGCTATTGCAGCAGCAGAGGCGTCATTGAAAACTAACAGCACTGCACAGTCAGTTGCTTCAGCGCAGATTGCGCAAGCACAGGCCAGTGTTGATGCCATCCGTGCATCAATTGCCAAGCGACAGATTATTGCGCCCTTTAACGGCGTTGTTGCTGGAGTAAACGTTAAGCCAGGACAGACAACTAGTTCTTTTAATACAAGTGCAAGTACTGGTGAGTCAGGCAATGCTAACATTTCAGTTATCTCTGAGAATGATTATGAAGTTGTGTTAAAGACTCCTGAAATTGATGTCGCTTCTATTGCTGTTGGTCAGCCAGTGTCATTGTCTCTCGATGCATTTGACAAGGAAACATTCCCCGGCATTATCACCAGTATCAACCCTGCAGAAACTATCGTAGATGGCGTACCTGTCTATCAGACAAAAGTATCGTTTACCAAGCTTGATCCTCGTATCCGCTCAGGTATGTCAGCAACTGCAACTATTAACGTTGGTCAAAAAATCAATGTCATTACTATCCCTGCTTCATACGTTCACACTGATGATCGCGGTTCATACGTATACGTATTGAAAGACAAGAAAACCACTCAGAAGGCGGTAACAACAGGACTTCGTGGCAGCGACAGTGCTATAGAGATAATGTCTGGACTGAATGCCGGAGATGTTGTAGTGCTCAACAAAAAATAAAATATGTCCACCGTTAAGCAATCAATTAAAGTCGGACTATTCTTAGGTATCCGACAGTTGCGTCGTGCTAATCGCTCGACTACCATCCTTATTATTTCCATCATGACGTTCACCTTCCTGAACTTGGTGGTGGTATCAGGTATTTTAGTCGGATTGATTGTCGGAGGAAACATTGCCAACCGCAACCAGTACACTGGTGACGTTATTGCCACTACCCTTTCCGGCAATACTGCTATTGATCATTCGCAGAACTTCATCAGTACCGTTGCTCATGATCCTGAAGTAACAAAATACACAGTGCGATATCTCGTTGGTTCTAATATTGAAGCTAATTACAAGACTCGTAGTGATTTCAGTACAAAGGCTAATACTGTTGGCGGACAGCTAACTGGCGTTAACCCTACTCAAGAAGATGAATTCTCAACTATTTCAAAATACGTTGTTGAGGGAACATTTCTTGAACAAGGACAGAGTGGCTATATCGTATTGGGTTCCAACCTGCTTGATCGATACTCCTCATCCTTTGGTGACGGATTCGATTCTCTAAAGAATGTCTATCCTGGTGACACTGTTAAGGTTACCGTTAAGGGCAATACTCGTGAATTTATTGTTAAGGGTATCGTGAAGTCAAAGGTTGGTGAAGTGTCACTCCGTGCATTTATTAGCATGAGTGACTTTGTTCAGCTTGCTGAACGCACAACTCTTGATGCTAACGAAATCGCTGTGCATCACTCTGCTCTCGTTACGGACGATCAAATGAAGCAGCGTTTGCTTAATGATGGCTTTGGCGACAGTGCCAAGATTCAGACTGCTGACGAAGCTATTCCTGACTTTCTAACACAGATCAAGACAGCCTTTAGCGTGCTGGGGACTCTGATCGGTGCCATTGGTATTGTTGTTGGCTCAATCACTATCTTCATTGTGGTCTTCATCAATGCCGTTACTCGCAGAAAGTTCATCGGTATCCTAAAAGGTATCGGTGTCTCTCCTCTTGCGATTGAAGTCTCATACTTATTGCAGTCATTGTTCTACGGAGTCGCAGGATCATTGCTCGGCACCTTCATTCTGTACGGTCTTTTGGTACCAGCATTCAATGCTCATCCAATCGACTTTCCATTCTCTGACGGTATCCTTGTTGCGGAAGTGCCTGCAACTCTGCTCCGCATTCTCATCCTGCTTATTGTTACCCTTATTGCAGGTTTTATCCCCGCTCGCATGATTATTAAGAAAAACACACTCGATAGCATTCTAGGACGTTAAACATATGATTACAGCAGCTAACATCACAAAAACATTTCAAAACGGCGACGTAGTCACTCACGTGCTTAAGGGTATCGACCTTACTATCCACTCAGGAGAGTTTATCGCTATCATGGGCAAGTCCGGTGCCGGAAAATCTACCCTCCTATACCAGCTTGGTCTTTTGGACGATCCGACAACAGGAACCATCGTTATCGACGATACCCTCACGACAGACTTGTCTGTTGGAGCCCGTACAGCCTTTCGTCTTAACGAACTTGGCTATATCTTTCAGGACTATGCATTGCTTCCAGAGCTAACTGCAATTGAGAATGTTATGGTTCCCCTCCTTATGCAGGGCAAATCAACTAACGAGGCAAGAGCTATTGCTCAGGCAGCATTGACTCGTATTCGTCTTGGACATCGAGAAAACAATCTGCCCAGTCAGATGTCTGGCGGTGAACAACAGCGTGTCTCTATTGCTCGTGCAGTTGCACATAATCCAAAGATTCTCTTTGCTGACGAGCCAACCGCTAACCTTGATAGCGAATCAGGTCAGGCAGTGATTGAAATCTTTCAGGAGCTACACCGACAAGGTCAGACTATAGTTATGGTGACGCACGAAAAGGAATACTCTACATATTGTGATCGTATTATTAACATTGTTGATGGGAAGATAGAATAAATAAAAAAGAACCCTGTGTAGGGTTCTTTTTTATTCCTCCTCCTTGTCCAACAACCTTCTATTTTGCTTCTGTATTTTCTTCACCTTCTCCTTATGCTCTGCATTTGAGTTAACGCCAATCTTGGTCTTGAGATAGTCCTGCTCGCCTTTGAGTTTGCAGTATGAGGCATAGTGTTTGGCATCAATGATACCGTCATAGATAGCATTTTGAATAGCACACCCCCTGCTCTTTGTATGATCGCAGTCTGAATATTTGCATTCCTTGAGCAATGCTTCAATATCGCCAAAGGTATCATTGGTTGGATCTCCTGTATTAAAGAGTCCCAAAGTACGCATACCAGGAGTATCGATAAGGTATCCGCCACCAGGCAATGCAAACAGTTCACGGGACGTTGTTGTGTGCCTTCCCTTGCCATCGTCTTCACGCACCTCTTGTGTTGCCTGCTTGTTATGACCCAAGAACCAGTTCATCATCGTTGATTTTCCCGCGCCAGAAGAACCCAGCATAACTGCTGTTGTTTCTGGGGTGAAATAGGTCTTCAGAACCTCCATATTAAGCTCTGTGCTGGCACTCACGGCATGTATTGCCGCATCATGAGCAACTGCTCGAACTTCATCAAGAAATGGCTGTACGTCAGGTACAACGTCCATCTTATTGAGTACAACAACTGGCTTTACATTGCTCTGTTCTGCAAGCAAAAGATAGCGTTCCAGGCGGCGAAGGTTATAGTCGCCATCAAGACCCATAACGATAAACATAACGTCTACGTTGGTAACGATAACCTGCGGTTCATTGCCAATTGCAGCCTTACGAATAATTTGATTCTTGCGAGGCAAGATGTTTTCGATAACTGCCTGGTCTCCACCAAGTTCAGCATATTCAACATAGTCACCAACCTTGGGAAAATCCTTTTTGCCATTCAAGAGGATCTTGCCACGAATAACCGCAGTATATTCAGTGTCGGGAGTACGGAGAATGTATTGAGTTTTGTGTTCTTCCACTACGCGAGCGGTTTTTGGTTCCATTGTTTTTATCATAACATGATGTCGATTACGCATTCCCTCCTGCAACCCAACCAGTTGTCCAACACAGCTGCAGTGAAAAACCTCCAGAAGGGCGTCTAATGTGCAGAAGGTCTCCAGTAATGTAGAGGTTTGTAAATAGCTTTGAACGCATGGTCTTCATATCCATTTCCGTAAGAGGAATACCCCCATCAGCAACAACTGCTCTATCAAATCCCATTAAGCCTGTAATGGTCATAGGCAATGCCTTAAGGGTATTAATCAGTAGTTTGCGCTGGTCTTTGGTAATGCTATGCACCTTTGTTTCTGGATCAATGCTTGGTACCAATGAAAAGATAGCATCGATCATTCCATGAGGCACGATCTCATCCATGATATTTTTCAATAGTTTGTTCTTATGATTTTCAAATGTGCTTAAAATCTTTTGCTCCAATGCCCCGTGGTCTGTATCAGGATAGGCATCGATAGTTGCGGTAACTTTTCCTTCCTGCAGCAAGTCTCCTACCTGTACTGCTGAATTGAGAATCAATGGCCCCGAAAGACCAAAGTGCGTAAACAACACTTTTCCAGTCTTTGAAAACTTTTTCTTTCCTTCAACATAAAAACTTATTTTCATAAATGACAGTGATGTACCAGAAAGTGACTTAACCCAACTTTCTCGCACTGCAAGTGGAACGATACTTGGAGAAGGCGCAGCAACGCTGTGTCCTAATTCTTTGAGCCAGTTAAAGCCATCTCCTGTAGAGCCTGTTTCTGAGTGCGAGACGCCACCTGTTGCAAGAATGTAGTTCTTGGCGGTATAAGTGTCCTTTTCTGATACAACTCCTTGTATAGTGCCGTCAGACGCAATAATACGATCAGCTGGACTGCTAGTCTTAACTGTCACTCCTCCTTCCTTCATATACTGTTCTAGCGTATTAAAGACATCAATTGATTTCTCAGTGTGAGGAAAGGCACGCTTGCGGGCCTGTACAACTAACGGCAAGCCTCTTTGTTCAAAAAAAGTAAATGTATCTTTGTTGCTGAACTGGGCGAATATGGAATATAAAAACTGCTCTGCATCGCCATAGTGCTTGAGAAATACACGGGTGTCCTCTTCGGCATTGGTGATATTGCAGCGTCCTCCGCCACTAATCTTGAGCTTCTCTCCTAGCTTCTTGTTCTTTTCTAGCAGCAATACGTTCTTGCCTCGTTCTGCAGCTCTGCCTGCTGCCATAATGCCTGCAGGACCTCCTCCGACTACAATCACATCATATTGTATTGCTGTTTTAGTCATGGTTATTTATCAAGATCCAATGTTTCGTCGATACGAATCTGATGTACGAATTCTGGAACGTGCGATACCAGAATCAACGCACCCGTGTAGGCACTCAAAGCTTTGGCAATGATGGGCAAATGACGGAAGTTAATATGGTTTGTCGGCTCGTCGAGAATCAACAGTCCTGGTTCCATAAGTACTAGGTTTGCAAATGCAACCATTCCCTTCTGTCCTTCTGACAAACTGCCAATGCGAGTGTTGATAACATCGCTGGTTATGAGGAAGTTAGCAGCAACTGAACGAAGCCGTTCCTCATTGGGACGGATACCCGATGCTTCCATAGCCTTCTTCAAAGATTGATATACCGTGTCATTGAAGTCCAGCGTTGAGAAGTCCTGACGATAGTATCCGACACGGACGCCTTTGCTGATTGAAGAGCCCTTTGCAGTGCCATTGGCAATTGATTCAAGCAATGTGCTCTTGCCAATACCGTTAGGACCCTTCAGCAGCAAGTGTTGGTTCTTGCGAAGCGCAATGGCAGCTTTTCTTTCAGTTACCTTATGGTTCTTTAATACCGTAAAGGAATTGATGGTGATGATCTCGCCAATAAGATCCTGCTGAAACGGAATAGCGAACTGACGAATAGTCTTGTCCTCCTTTCGAACATCAACGATGTCTTCCTCAAGCTCTTCTGCCTTTTCTCTCATGCGCTTGGCAACCAAACGCATCTGACCACCCTTATACGCAAACATGTTCGCCTTTTCCTTCTTGGCCTGAATTTCTTTTGCTAGCATGGCATTCTTCATGTTTTCCCTTTCGATACGAATGGCAATATCCTTAACAACGCTGTTGTAGTCTCCGACGTATTGCTCAACCTTTCTAGTATAGATATCTAGATACAGGACACCTTCGGTGAAGGCATTAAGAAAGTCTGCATCATGGGAAATAACTAATACAGTTTTCTTGTAGTCGATAAGGAACTTGGTAAGGTGTTGAATACCAGCAGTATCCAAATTGTTTGTTGGCTCGTCCAATAGCAATAGGTCAGGATCCTGAATCAATGCAGATGCAAGCAGCAAGCGAGCCTGCTGTCCGCCAGAGAATGACTTGATGATGCGTTCATGAGGGTCTTTAACCGTTAGGTTAACAACTTCCAACACTGCATCAATGCGAGGATCAATATCGTATATCTGGTCCTTGAATTGGGACTGAAAGTATTCACGTACAGTCAATTCCATTTGCTCACGAGGAATTACCTGACGAGCCGTAGCGATGGTAGTACCCTTAACAACGTTAATTACACCTTCTTCTTGGGTGTGTACGCCCGTGAGAAGATTGAAAATAGTACTCTTGCCGGCACCGTTCTGTCCCATCAATGTTAGTTTCGCACCCTTACGAACAGAAAAAGTCACCTCTTCAAGGATAGGCTTTGTGGCACTGTATTCAAACGACACTTTATCGAATCGTACTATGGTTTCTGACTTGGACATGATAGTTTAGAGGCTGAAATATAACATATATTTTGCCATTTGGCTAGGGATAACTGTTTGACGGACACCTCTATCATCAGGTTTAATTAAGTAAATCTACTTAAAAACGAACCTATGGAAAACAAGCACTATGAGACACTATTCCTTATCATGTTTTTTGTTATCCTATCCCCTGTTCCTTTTTACGATCATTCACTGTGTGCACTATCCGGTGCCGCACTATTTCCTCTTTCCGTCATGACGTTCAGCAAGATTGTTCGTCATCGTAGAAAGAAGAATATGCTACAGAAAAATCCTGAACTATAAGTTCAGGATTTTTAATATTTTCTCATCACTCCTCGAACAATAGCAACAATGCTCAGTTCATATTCTGGATAGAGTGGCTTGTATTTCTTGTTGGCAGGTTCAAGCCATTGCTTGTTATTTTTGCTGCGGAGGTATTTCATGGTGAATTCCCCGTCAATCTGAGCAATAACAATCTCTCCATCCTTGGCTGTTGTATTGCGTTCCGCAATCACGATATCGCCATCGGCAATGTGTGCCTCGATCATTGAGTCTCCTGTCACTTCAAAGAGATAAGTAGAAGCTTTTTTAGGCATTAGATAGCTTTCAATGTTCATGGTATCAGTAAGTAGTTCTCCTGGAGCAGGAAAGCCGGCAGTGACAAATCCAAGCATTGGCACTTCATTGAAACTGTCAGAAGGAATCAACTTCCCTAACTTGTCCTTGGCAACAATACCAGCGGCAAGAAGCTTGGTCACCACACGAGCAACTGCATTCTTTGACTTGAAGCCAAAGAGTTTCATCATTTCAGTATAGGTCGGCATCCGACGATTGGACTGATAGAAGGTTAGGAGTTTTTCTTTGTAATCTGATTCCATAGAGATTTAGTAACTGATACGAAAATTAGAGCGTAGACTAATGCGTCCTCGAAACAATTGTAGCAGAAAGCCTTGCTGTTTTATAGGCTTAGCCTGTGCACAAGACACCAAAGAATGGTTGCCTTGTACGTAGTCACCGCTAAGCTGTTCTAGACGACCTAGCTCATTTCGTAGTGCGATTTGGAATGGAGTGTTTTTCATAGGATGTACATTAATTAAGTTGCTAAGTATTATGCGAACAGTGGGAAAACCCGTCCCAGGAATCCTGACTGCTTCTGCTCTCGAATCTTGCGAAGCAGCATA
>JAQBRC010000034.1 GCA_028286705.1 Candidatus Nomurabacteria bacterium | reverse complement strand
CGTCATTCAACGACAGCATGCGTCTTGGGTGTGACACCTTTGTAAATACGCTAAGGGGTGCCCCCGCTACACGGTCAAATTCCTGCGAAACTGCATGTTCGGGAAATTCCTTTTCGATTTTCTTGGCTTCTCGAATCAATGACTCGTATACGTCATCTGTAACAGAGGGATCATTTTGTACGTGATAGCGATACCGCAAATCCGCAATCTGCTCTTTAAGCTTTTCTAGTCTTTTTTTTGCTTCTGTTGAGGTCATAAGAATTAGTACGATACGCTCAGTCCACGTTCTACCTGCTGAGGGTTGGCCTGACAGGTACTGAATCCTCGAGAGCTTACCACATCCTTCTGTGAAGTGGCATAGGTCTTATCAAAGATAATCGAATAACAAGGGTTGTTATTTGCTATATCCTCTTGGTATACAAAATAGTCGGTAGTGCTCTGTGAGGATACGAGCGAAGCGGTATTGCCGCCGCAGGTAATCTGCTGAGGAGCATCTGCAAGCACAGTACCGTGCGATAACTGCCCAAGGGTAAGATCATAATACATAGCGCATTCAACACCAGAGTCAGCCTGATAAAATGCTAACTGTGAGTTCTTGGCAGAGTTAGACAATAATGTTTGCTTAAAAGTTAAATCAGAAATACCAAGCGCAATCGATAAGATAACGCTAATAACAAGCACTGTAAAAAGCATGGCGAATCCTTTGTCTTTCTTGAATTGTGCAAAAAAATTCTTCATATGATTATTTCCATTTTGTTAGCAACACTGGCTGTGTCACCGTCTTGCTTGAGGAACCATTAAGCCACGTAACGCTGGTATTAACGGTTACCTGATCAGGAGTATTAATCTGCATCGTGATAGTTCGAACATACGATGTGGCAGTGCCAGAAGTAACTGATTGGCCATTAATTGGAAGATAAGTTGAACTGCTATAGCCATACAGTCCTGAAGACGTGAAAAACGTAATGGGAGGGCAAGTGCTGTCACACGCCCTTACCTTTGCCACTGTAGTATACGGATCAACAATACAACCATTTCTGCTAAAGCATCCCTGACTGGTGTCGCCAATCGGTGTACCATTCTGGTTAACACTGAAGCTTGTAAGCCATGTCTGCCAGTCGGTGCCAGCAATACTCGCTGTGTCACGGCTGCTATGCATGTATTCCAATGATTCCTGCAATAGTGCAGTTGCGACCATTTGGTTACGGGCATAGCGAACAGAATAGAATCCTCCTGCAGCAAGTTGCAGCAATGCCCCAACGGTCAACGTCAGAAGAAAGATGGCGATGAGTGTTTCTATGAGAGTAAATCCGGATTGTTTATTCATATTATTCTGCGGCTCGTTGAGAGATTAACGTCTGGATCGCAAACGGTTGCGTATTGTCAGCACCAGCAACTGCCTGGCCCTGTATTATCATCATAACACTTGGCTGCTTGCCGTCGACCGCGTCTGCACCGTCAACATAAAACTCCATGCGCTTGATGTTAACCTCTGGAGCAGTTAAGGCAATACAGCTGTCAGAAGTAATCTGTCCATTTATTAAAATACACTTGTCGATCTCCCCTACACCAGTTGCTATGTTATTTCCAAATACATACTGTACTGCCTGGCCATCAATAGTGCTGCTCAATGAAATGGCATTGTGTCGACCGTTCTGGTCTGCCAATGAACAGTTATGTGACACACCGTTGGTATTGGCCACACCGCCGCAAACAATGTGCTGACCGGTACGAATAGTACGACTCATTGATTCGGTAGCGAAGTTCAGGTTATCAAGCACTGTACGCATTGCGTTAATACGCACTGAAGCCTGATTAACGGTATATAGTGATCCAACTGCAGCCACAACGATAACAGTAAAGAGGCCGAGCGACACAAGCAGTTCGACAAGGGTAAAGCCAGATTGTAATGATGGTTTCTTCATATTAATTAACGCTTATTTGACCCGTATTCCAGATCGTTATAATACGATCAAGCCCTTTTGGAGACTCAACCGTTATTTTCAAATAAGAAGCGTGCTGTCCCAAACAATTTCCATTGCCATCAATAACACAGATAACAGCGTCAGGATTTGGACGATGGAATACAACGTTCACGGTTCCGCCATTCGCTGGAGTGAAGCAACTATTTGCTGAAGGACTGTCAGTGCAGAGTGAGACAATTTTTGTTCCGGTAGTAATACCGAAGTTCTCAACACATTCCTGTCCCAGCATTGGTACACCCCCACATGTTCCGTTATTGTCATACCTGTTATTAGTTACTCTGTCATTTGTTGGTGACGCGTCTACAAACAAAGAGAAGCTGGTTGTTGTAGGGCTATATGGTACAGAGCTTTGTCCGTTAACAGAGAAACTTACGCCATACGCTGGAAACAAGTCACTCATTACACTAGAGGTGCCAGAGATGTTACGTACACTGGTTGCATAGGTTTGTGCCTTACGAACACTGAGTCCGATTTCCTGTGCCAAGTTACGAACACCAACGCTGGTGCTGAAGCTAGAGTAGTTGAACAGCAATACTGTTGCTACCACAGCAAAAATGCCTACTACCACCAGCATTTCAATCAGTGTAAATCCTTTGTTGTGTCTTATAGCCATAATTGAAAGAATGAATAAATAGTTATGCCCCAGACGCCAACAATAAAGGTGCCGAGGATGAGAAACGGTGCGAATGGAATTTCTGAACGCATAGAATACTTGCGGGACAGTCCAAGAATGAACAGTGCAACGATACCCCCAATCCAGAACGAGAAGAGCAAGGCGCTGAATCCCCCGACCAATCCCAGTAGCCATCCAATACCCAGTGCCAACTTCACATCGCCAAAGCCCATAGCCTTGCCCTTAGAAATTGCCCAGAGCAAAAAGAACGGCAATGCAACGAGTACTCCGTTGAAGATGGCAATACCGGCTGAAAAGTCAGGAATTGTAAACGTACGCCATGCAATAGACAGCAGTGCCATTGCAATGAATAGATACACTGTCGTATCAGGAATGATCATATGACGAATGTCATATGCAAAGATGACGATTAGCAGCGAGGCAACGATGATTGAGAAAACAAAGACAATGGCTGCTAGTGTAGTGAAGCCGTACCCTAATATGACATTGGTATAGATAATGGTAAAAGTAATTGCCGTTACCAATTCAACCAATGGATACTGGAATGAGATTGGATCCTTGCAGCTCTTGCACTTCCCTCTCAATCCCAAGAATGAAAATACAGGAATAAGCTCATACCATGAAAGAGGGTTGTTGCATCGTGCGCACTTTGAGCGACCCTGCGCAACGCTACGGCCAGTGTTAAGGCGCAAGATCACCACGTTAAGGAAACTACCTATAATAAGTCCGAACAAAAATATAAAGACTGGTAGCAATATCATGCTTCTATTGTACCAACTATAGAGCATAAACAAAACACCCCTTCACAAATGAAGGGGTGTTTGCCGTTAACGGAACGAGTGAGAAATTAACTACACACTACAGCACTTGCTGGAAGTGCAGTAGTTGTCTGCTTAGCAGCACCAGTACTGTCTACACAGAAGTACGTGCTAGCTACTGACTTTAGAGGTACAGCGGCAGCCCATCCAATAGCACTGTCATGACACACTGTTGTTGTTGGACTTCCAGCAGCGCCAGTGGAGCCAACAGTAGTACCAGACTTAGAAGCAGCGTCAGTGATCATAGCCACGATACCGTTAGCACTGATAGCGGTAGTACATACGTTAGCGTACCCGTTTGGTACCTGGTTGTCGTAGTAGATTTCTGCCTGCGCACGAGCGTTTGAAAGGTCCGCCTTACTCGCAGCGTCCGCACCTTTTGCGCGAGCCGTATTGAGAGAAGCGAGAATCACTGATGCAAGGATACCGATGATTGCGATAACAACCAAAAGTTCAATCAGAGTGAAACCTTTGTTAAGAGTTTTTTTCATACAAATACTTGAGCACTAATTAGGTAAATAATAATCGATTATTACAATGGCTTGTAATGCTTACATTGTAACACCTATTGAATACCGCCCGCAATATTGTAGATAGGGACCAAAACGGAAACGAGCAGCAATCCAACACCAAGACCCAGGAATACGATCATAAACGGTTCGATCAAACCAACCAAGGTATCGATCGACTGATCGACTTCGCGGTTATAAAACTTAGCCAACATTTTCAAAATAGAACCAACTGATCCTGTTTCTTCGCCAACGCGGATAATTTGAGACATCAGTTTTGGAATTTCCTCGTGTTCTGCCAATGCCAAAGAAAATGCCTTACCAGCCTTCACTGCTTCCATAGCGTCACGCATTACCCTTTCATAGCGCTTGTTGCCTACGACATCAGCGGTAATTTCAATGGCACGAACGATAGGAATACCTGAGGAAAGCATAGTGTCCATGTTGTCGGCAATACGAGCAAGGTATAGCTTGCGGTATAGGTTGCCAAAGACAGGCATGCCGAACTTAATGTCATCAACCACCTGTTTCCCCTTTGTTGTACGAGCAAGATAAATAACATATGCAACGATAAGTGCAAGGAAAATAAGCATAAAGATACCATAGTTAACAAAGAAGGCACTGACACCAAAGACAATCTTGGTATAGATAGGAATATCCTGTCCTGACTCCAAAATGATAGCAGACAATTTTGGAACGATAACTGTGAACATCAAGATCATCACCACAAAAAAGACTCCGATAACGAATGCAGGATATACCAATGCATTCTTGGTCTTGGTAGTAAGGGCATACTGTCGATCCAAATAGTCAGCAAGGAAGGTAAATACCTGCGTAAGCTTTCCAGACTCTTCACCTGCCTTGACCATGTTTACGTAGAAGTCAGAAAAGACATCATGCTGCTTAGCCAATGCACCGGCAATAGAAGATCCGGCCTGCAGATCAGATACCACAGTCGCAAGCTTGCGACCCAAGAGCTTATTCTCAGTGTTTTCAGACATCAAACTGAATGCCTTAAGCGCAGACACCTGCGCTTCAAACAATGTTGCCATCTGTCGTGACAAAATCACCACATCCTTCAGTGGCACTTTTTCAAACAATGTTAACTCAAACCATTTCTTTGCTCCCTCTTCACTCTTAATGGCAGTCACGATAAGACCGCGACGCTGTAGGCCTGCAATGGCAAGTTCCTGATTGACGGCTTCAATCACCCCTTCTCGCTTTTCTCCTTTATCCGTAACAGCTGAGTATAAGTAATTCATATTACATCAGACGCTCTAAGTTCTTAGGATTACTTGAATATGCGTAGGCATTTTCAATGGTGATTTCCCCGCGCCGAACAAGGTCAATCAGTGAGCGGTTCATGTCAATCATACCTAGCTCTGACCCTGTTTCGATAACAGTGTCAATTTCATGAGTTCGCTTTTCGCGAATCAAATTAGCAACCGCATTGTTGTTGATTAGCAACTCATATGCGGGAATACGTCCTCCGGCAATGCGGGGAACGAGACGCTGCGAAAAGATGCCGAGCAGTGAGCTTGCAAGCTGCGTACGAATCTGGTCCTGCTGCGCTGCAGGGAATGAATCGATGATACGATCAATACTTTGTGAAGCATTGTTGGTGTGCAGCGTAGAGAGCACCAAGTGTCCTGTTTCAGCAGCGGTAACAGCTGTTGAAATTGTATCTGGAGTTCGCATCTCTCCGATAAGAATAGCATTTACATCCTGACGGAATGCTGATTTCAACGCAATGGGAAAGTCTGCCGTATCAATTCCAACCTCACGCTGGTCAATAATAGACTTGCCTTGTGGATAGGTGTATTCAACAGGATCTTCAATGGTAAGGATGTGAGCAGCCTTTTCTTCGTTAATAACGCGAACCATAGCAGCCATTGTTGCTGACTTACCCATCCCTACTGGACCAACAACAAGAAAGAATCCTTGTCGCTTGCGAGCAAATTCTGCAAGAATTGGCGGAAGTCCTAGCTCTTCAAATGTCTTCACCTCTGGAATAAGACGAAGCACGATGCTCATCTTGCCTTGCTGAATGAATGAATTGCCGCGAAGACGAATAGTTGGTTGGTATTGGTATGAGAAGTCGAGTTCCTCGACTTCAAGAAAATGCTTGTAATGCTCTTCTGTAAGAACTGCCTTGAGCATGCCAGAAATATCTTCCTGAGTGAGCTCCGCTTGATTGAGTAAGAAAATAAGTTCGCCGTTAACACGGAGTGCAGGGTGTCGCCCTGTTGAAATGTGGAGGTCAGAACCGTTTTCCCGAATGAGTATATCGATAAGTTCATCAAAAGATTTTTTGTAATCCATATTGCTATTAGTATATAACAAAAGAATTACAATCCAAAGACTTCCTGCATAGTCACCTTCCCTTCCAGGGCTTTCATAAGCGCATCTTCACGTATAGTTAACATACCCTTGGCACGAGTGATCTTATAGAGCTCGGGTTCAGTAGGGCTTTTCAAGATAACCTGCTGAATATCCTTATCCACATTGAACATTTCAAATACGGCAATACGCCCTTTCGTTCCGGAAGGCGCCTCTGATGAAGGGCGCACCTCATACATCTTGTCAGGAACATGGAGATTTGCCATCTTATCTGCAGGAAAATCGGCAAACTCTTTCTTAATAAATTCTCTGGTAATGTCATCCATGGGCACTTCATGCAAGGCACTTGGGTGTACGCGACGAACAAGGCGCTGCGCGATAGCGAGCACCAATGTAGGGGCAATAAGGTACGGGTCAACACCCATGTCCACCAAGCGAGGGATGATACCGATAGCACTGTTGGTGTGGATAGTTGAAAGCACTAAGTGTCCAGTAAGCGCGGCTTGAATGGCCAACTGTGCTGTTTCCTTATCACGGATTTCTCCCACCATTATAATGTTCGGGTCCTGACGAAGAATTGAACGGAGACCGGAAGCGAACGTATAGCCAATTTCTGGCATCACCTGTGACTGTGTCACTCCCGGAATCTGATATTCAACCGGATCTTCCAAGGAAACCACGTTGCTACCATCTCTATCAACAGCACTCAACATTGAATACAGTGTCGTACTCTTACCAGAGCCAGTAGGTCCAGAAATAAGAATCAGTCCATATGGCTTCTTTACTCCTTCCTGAACAATCTGCAGATTTTCAGGTGACATGTCCAAGTCAGTAATTGACTTCACGCCATGCTCTGAGTCCAAAATACGCATCACCACCTTTTCGCCATAGTATGCGGGAAATGTTGAGGTACGAAATTCAATCTTGCGCTTTCCAACTTCTGTAGAAAAACTACCATCCTGCGGCTTTCGTTTTTCATCCAAGCGAAGCTTGGCCAAAATCTTGATACGGGCGATGATTGCATCAAAGGTATTGAGTGGCAATACCAAGGTAGTGTGCAACGTACCGTCCACGCGATAGCGAACATTCACTGCCTTGCCGCTATTCTCAATGTGAATATCAGACGCTCCCCCTTCAACGGCATGTTCAATAATAACAGCAACGATTTTAATAATCGGTGCGTCTTCAACGATCTTTTCCTGAAGGTTAGGAATAAGGGGCTTTGCAGTTGCCCCTGCTTTTTCATCAGGCTTGTTAGCCAACGTTAGCTCGTTGTTAAGTTCTTCAACTTCATGATCAACTGTCTGTGCTCCCGCTCTATATCCTTCCATTACCTTATTAAAATCGCCGGGAGAAATAAGGAATACCTTAAATGGTATACCCAACTTCACTGACATGAACTGCAATGCGTTCATTGCTTCCATGTTCTCTGGTTCGGTGACACCGATAGAAAGCACTTGGTCTTCAAATGCAATCGGCACGAACTTGTACTGTCGTGCAGCTTCCTCAGGAATATACTGTGAAGCCTGATTAAAGACACGCTGTTCGTCTACATGCGCATACGGCAGACGATAAAAGGTTGCCTTGGCTTGGGCAATGGCATCTTCTGTCAACCCAACTGCCATAAGCGCAGCCGTAGTATCGCCATGATATTCATGATTCACTTCTGCCATAACACGATTGTATTGCAGTTCCGTTATGATGTTTTGTGAGAGAAGAAAATCAAGAAACATTATCGTTTCTGCGCAGGTGCAGTAATGAAGTTCATAATAGTGCCGGTAGCGGTAGACGATCCCTGTACCGCTACTGCCTGAACATAGTACGTAGTTGCCGGAGTCAGGCCAGTGACTGAAAAGAGTGCCGTGCCACTTGTAGTTACCTTAACTGGTGTAGTTGCTGAACCAAGAGTATCGTTCAATCCGTATTGAAATACTACAGTAGATGCAGCAGTGCTGCCGGTAGTAACAAGCGCTCCAAACTCTGCAGACGTACTGGTAATTTTTGCAGGAGTCAGTGTCTGCACCTGTATTGGGGCGACAGTAGTCGTACCAGTACTATCTGAGCCAATTGGAGCAAATGGGTTTTGACGGCCAATCACCGCAGTACCGAGAGACAGTGGAAAATCACGCAATGCCTTATACCCTGCATTTGAAAAGATAGAGGTATCGAGCGTAATGCTATCGATAGTTGAAAGTACCTGCAAGAAGTTGCCCGACGGCACTGTGCCGTTCGCAGAAGTAACTGCTGTTCCTGCAGTTGTGGAAAGACCGGTGGTATTTGCTACGGGAGCATTGTTGCCCAAATAGCTAAAAGCCAAGATTGCTACTGCAATGATTCCGACTACTATGGCGAAGATTTTTACTTTTTTGCTCATATTATTGTTTTAACCAATAGGTCTTTAATGTTACCTTGTACGTTATCGCACTTGCCGCCGTAGTGGTGGTACCGTCTGAAACCGGAGTGAACTGAATATTAGTTACATCAACAAGACGAAGGTTCTGCTCAAGGTCGGAAATGAATGTGAGGAAGTTAGAATACTGCCCTACCGTCTCGAAGGTAATAACAAATTCTCCGTATGGACGCTGTGCTGCAACAGCATCAGTAGTACGAGGACTATCTGTAGTAGTGGTAGTAGTCGCAGCCTGCATAGGATTGTAATCTACATTGCGCAATGATGACAATCCGTTCTTTGTAGCTAAAGAGTCCAACTGAATAATCAATCGAATATTATCAACGCTATCAGGAAGCAATGTCTTGATGCTATCAATATCTGCCTTGGGAATGTTGTTGTACTGTGCGATCAATGTATTGCGAGACTGCTGCAGCTGCTGCGCTGTTGCAAGGTTAGCATTGTATGTCACGATATCTGCACGATCCGCCTTGATCACTCCATACCGAGGAACGATAACAACGATAAAGATGCCGACTGAAGCTGCTATGAGAAGTAGTAAGAAAACGTATCGCATATTATTGGGTAGTAGTGTTAGCGGGCACGGCCTGTAGGTTTTGAATAAACGTCTGATACGACAAGTCAGCACCGTTAACGCTGAAGGTTAACTTAAATCCAACGCGCGCTGTCTTGTCCTCCACTGTCAATCCTGAGAATACTGGATTGTGAATGATCGGACTCTTGGCATATGCGTCAGACTGCAATGCAAGAGTGGCATAGTTCTTTGCTATACCCTTGATAGTGACACTAACTGTCTGTGTATTAGTTGTCTTGTCGGTAAGGAATTCATAGGTAAAGTTCTGATACTGTACTGACTGCAGTGTTGTTGCCTGAAGTGCAGCAAAGATTGGTGTCACCACTACATGCCCTCGTATCAATGACTTCACCCCTTCAATACGCTGACTGAGACGCTTCATGTCTGTAACGAAACTTGTACCGAGCCCTTCTTGAGCCTGAGCAATTTGCGCTTGCAAATTTGCCCTCTGACTATCAAGTGACTGCTTGTAGAAATACACGCCAGCGAAAGACAATGCTGTTCCCGCAACAACAATGAACGTAATGAAAGACATTAAGCCAACAGAACTTCCTGATGAAGAACTGCGAATGGGTTCCGCAGAAACTGGGCGCTTTGGAATGAATGAGGTTGAGACGATTGGTTCCATTTATGCTGAAAGTATAGCATGTACATATATAGTATGTACAAATATCATATACGATTCAGTGGATTACTGAATCTTTCTGAGTGCCAAGCCGATTGCAATAGAAAATTCTGGTCCAGTCTTTTTTAATACACCAGCCAAAAATACAGGGGCTTCAACTTTTGAGAATGGATCGGCAATAGCAAGCTCTGATGCAAAGCTTTGCTTTGCATAATCTAGCAAGCCATGAGTCATTGCTCCCCCGCCAGCAAAGATAATCTTGCCGATATTCTTGTTGTATCGCTTTTCATATCCAAGGATTGCTGCATTTGTTTCCTGGAAGATATCAGCAAGCTGCTGCTTCATTGCATCAGCAAGTTTTGGGTATTCCGGAGGAGATACAAGACCGTGTTCCTTCTTAAGGTTTTCTGCCTGTTCAAATGACAGTTCCAAACTACGACTAATACCCAACGTCATATCCTGAGATCCTTTGTTTACGAGACGGAACGTTTCAACGATGCCATGCTCAACGATAGTGAGCTTGGTTTTAGATGCACCGATATCAACAATCATCACCGGATACAATTCACGAGTTAATACAGAACGAATGTGACTGAACACTTCAATCTCCAAGCTATCAACGGGCAGGCTTGCTCCCTGTGCAATGGTGACATACTTGTTAAGCGTATCATTCAATGTTGCAACAACAAGAATAGACATGGTTGCAGCATTGCCTGATTCAGACAACATGCGAGACTCATTGCCTGAGTCTTCACGGCGTGGCAATACATACCAGTCCAATGAAACATCAGTTAGGGGAACAGGGATAAACTTCTTTGATTCGTTCGGAACAACAATAGCCAAGTCATTTTCTTCGATTTCAGTCGGAAGCTGCAAGATGAAGATAATGCAAGAAACAGAAGGAATACCAAGCACAATGTTAGTGCTGGCGATGTTCGCTTCCTTTAATACATCAACGAGTGCTTTGATAAGGATTTCAGGACTAAGGTTAGTCACCTGACCTATCTTTCCTCCCTCGTTATACTGTCCCAACGCCAAAGCACCGTAGGTATCAAGTACTACGCGTCCTCCTTCCTTTTTGAGCTCCACCACCTTAATCGATGATGTACCAATATCAATTCCAACAACCCGATTGTCCTTTGCTCCGCCCAGCAGGCCGGAGAAGACGCTTTTAATGCTAGCGAGTATACTGTCCATATATTGACAGTATAACGTATAAATTCAGAATTCCTATGATTGACACCCTCCTCCACCTGTTATTTCCCGAACGATGCCAAGGCTGCAATACCCCAGGTATCGCACTGTGTTCAGACTGCCTAAAGACTATTCCCCTTTCAGATACTATATATAGTACCGAAAATGCCTATGCACTCTATACCTACGAGCACCCCATTGTCCGTCGAGCCATATGGGAATTGAAATACTTTCGCAAAAGTTCCCTCACCAAAGTGCTGGCTGAAGGAGCTGCAGACCGCATTGCTGCTCATATTACGGGTCCTGTTATCCTCGTCCCTATTCCCCAGCACTACACCAAGACCTTTAGTCGTGGATTCAATCAAAGTGTTTCGATTGCAAAATGGATACAAAAGATAGTTCCAGAAACAACAGTTTCTCAAGTACTTAAAAAGGTGCGCTCAACAACCGCTCAGGCGAAAACACAAAGCAAGGCTGAGCGTGCAGAAAATATGATGGGTACGATGGTATCGAAAAAAATACTAGACGACACTGCTGTGTACGTATTAGTTGATGATGTTATAACAACAGGCAGCACCATATACGAAGCCAGCCGCGCATTACGCGCGGCTGGTGCAGAACATATCTACTGTGTTGCCATAGCACATGGCAGTGCTATTTCTCGGAACGGATTGAGTGCTTAACTTTTATCAGTTCAGCAAGCATGGCAACCATTTGTTCCTCTTCTTTTTCCGGAACAGTGTCGCTATACGCAAAGTGTGAGAAACGGTGGATGAAGGCTTGATACAAGTCATTAAAATACAAAACCAATTCTGCCTGTTCTGTATCAGCAGGACCATCATGCAATACAGCAAGATTATCTATCGAAGACAGATTGGTGAAAAAACTAGGAACAACGTGTGCGCGGTATTTTTTAGTGATAGCCATATTAATATTCTGCTTCTATGCTGATAAACGTATCCTTTCCGATCACGACATGATCCACTAAAGGAATGCCGATGATCTTCCCTACACTAATAATGTGGTTGGTGATATCAAGATCCGCTTGGCTGGGCGTAACAATTCCTGAAGGATGATTGTGCGCTAGGATAACTGCAGCTGCACCATGTTCAATTGCAGGCTTGAATACTTCGCGAGGATGAATGAGGTTGCCATTGATTGTACCAATAGAAATCACTTCGTCATGGATGATTCTATGGTGCGTATTTAAATAAATACCGCGAAGATGTTCTTTGGGGAGGCTACGCATGTCATACAGATATTCATACACATCTTTTGCTGTACGAATAGTTTGAGGACCATCAGTACTCTTCTGAAAGAAGCGTCGGCCCAATTCGGCACAAGCAACAATCTGCGTTGCCTTTCCGATTGGAATGTCCAAGTCCTCTGAGAGCTTTTGCGCATCGGTCTGTCCCGCCAGGGCCTTCTGGCCATAGTCCTTGATGATACGAGAAGACATACTTAATACGTCTTCTTTTGTAGTGCCTGTATTGAGTAATACTGCCATTAGCTCCTGCACAGACAATGCTTCAGGGCCATACGCAATAAGCTTCTCCCGAGGCTTATCCTCGCTCGGCATATCCTTTATGGTAAAGGAATACTGCTTGCTGCTGATTTCCTGCGGAAGCACGTCATCAAGCATAAAATCATTTTGAGCGATCTTGTATGAGGTAGTCATAGGCAGATTGTAGCACATTCCTGACTATGCCAAATTTGATGAAAAGAGGATAAGTGGGCTTTTTTCTTGAGAAAAAATTTATTAACTTTCTCCGTGATATACTTATACCATTAGTCACTTTAATTAAAAAATAATTCTATGGAACAAGAACAGAAGCACGGACCAGAACACAAGATGTGTGACTGGTGTGGAAATGAATATGGAAGAAAGTACTCATGGTTGCGCCTTGTAGTTGCAATCCTTATTGGACTATTTATCTTCTCTGCCGGATACCACCTTGGAGAACTAAACGTATTGGTGCACAGTCAGTATGGCTCTCAGATGTCTCAGGGACATTGGCAGGGACGTATCATGGGCTCACGCGGTGACATGATGAATCAGGAATATGGTACAACAACTATCCTCATTCCTTCTGCAGACGCAACTCCTGCAACAACTGCTCCAGCAGCTCCTCGTCCATAATTCTTCTGTAGAATTTGGAAATAAAAAATAGCCACTTCCGTGGCTATTTTTTATTGGGAAACCTATTATCCCCGCTTTGCTATTTCATTTCGAAGCTGCACAGCATATTCAAAGTTTTCTGTATCAGGAGCAACAGCTTCATCCAGTCTCTTCTGGAGCTCCTCGTTAGAGAGACTTTCCAAACCTGATACAGTAATCGATTCTCCTCCCAGCATGCTTTGATTTGAAGCTTGATGTGCCTTAATCTTTTCGATGAGAAGGTATGCCTTTTCAGCAAGTTCATCCGACAAGTATGTAGCGTCAATAATTCCCTGCTGCACACCATCACCTTCAAGTTCTTCAAGGGCTATTTCCCAAAAGCCTGTATCAAAATACAATTCGGCTTTCTCAATCTCAAATTCCATCTGTACAATGCTTTGTTCTTGAAGGTCGGTGATTTCTCTTATTTCTGCATACCGCTGATCAATCCATTTGATAAGCAACTCCTTGCTAGGTTCATGCTCCTTGTCATGTGAAGCAAAGGCATTCAAAACCTGCTCTTTGGTAACGGGTAAATTTTCCTGTGACTCATTATTATTTTGTGGGGTTGGGAATGATTCCATGCAAGTAGTGTAGCATGGGTACCGTTGTGAGATTGAGCTCAGTACAATCCAGGTCAAATAAGCCAGATTGTCGTTATTAAAATAACGATAAATATATATTGACAAACGATAAGACTTAGATTACGCTATAACTATTAATACCTAACAGTTTTAACAGTATGAAAAAAAACTCAATAATATTTCTTCAGATAGTCATTGTCCTTATCGGTATAGGCACTCTTGCCCTTTTGCTGTGGGAACCTCACCTCGAGGGCGTGAACGCGCACGCCACCCTCTTTCAGATGTACTTCGATCCATTCATAGTGGTGGTATACATCGGGTCTGTTGCGTTTTTCGTGGCACTCTATCAGGCAGTCAAAGTGCTAGGGTATGCTGGGCAAAATAAGATATTCTCGCAAGCGGCTGTAAAAGCTCTACGAACTATAAAATATTGCGCACTAGCTATCATTGGTTTTGTTGTGGTGGAAGAAATTTTCATTATGTTGAACCACGGTAATGATGATGCGACAGGTGGAATTTTCATGGGTGTTCTTATCACCTTTGGCTCTATCGTCATTGCTACAGCAGCGGCGATGTTTGAGCGGATTTTACAAAGTGCTGTGGACATAAAGTCTGAGAACGACTTAACCGTTTAACGCTATGGCAATTATCATTAACATTGATGTCATGTTGGCAAAGCGGAAGATGAGTGTCACAGAGCTCACCGAGAAGGTTGGCATCACCATGGCCAATATTTCCGTCTTGAAAAATGGCAAGGCGAAAGCTATTCGTTTGTCGACCCTAGAAGCAATTTGCAAAGCGTTGGAATGCCAGCCTGGGGATATATTGGAGTATAGGAAGTAACAAGAGCCTAAAAATCACACGAAATGTTTTTGTCCACTTTTTTCAATAGGACAATTTAGGACATTGGAACACTATAGCGTTTATTGAAACATATAGGTTGATTGGAAATAATCAGATAAAAGAGACATATTTCTACAACCTTGCTATATAATTACTTTCAGTATAGATTAATCAAAAATAAACAATATGAAGATAATCCTTTCAACTACAAACCCCAGCAAAGCACAACAAATTAAGGCCATGTTTGATCATCCTGATATTGAGGTCCTTACCTTACAGAAGCCGGCATTGAGGGCGAAGCTGTCGAGGACGGCATAACCCTTGAAGAAAACGCTATGAAGAAAGCGGTGTATGCCAGAGAAAATACTTCAGAAGAAGTATGGACAATGGCTGACGATACAGGACTTTTCATTACTGCTCTTGATGGCGCTCCCGGCATTCACGCAGCCCGTTGGGCTGGCGATGTTTCAACTGACGAAATCACCCAACACACTTTGAGACAGCTTGAGGGAAAGACTGACCGATCTGCAAAATTTAAGACCGTTGTTGTA